>JBGTAU010000080.1:0-9352 GCA_041749675.1 Rhizobiaceae bacterium
ACGAGGGGCTGCCAGAAACAATTCTGGACGACCATTTGGCGTGTCCAATATCACTTCAATGTGTACGTGTTTGTCCTTAGCCTGCATCTTTTTCACGCCAAAATTTTCACTCGCTTGCGGGGGCAATGCCGCAAATGCAGCGTGAACAGCCATTTGGTCCGGGTTGGATGACATCGCATTTTCAATATGGACGTTCAAACTGGTTTGAAACGGAACGCAGATTTTCTCGCAAATACCAATGAAAATGCTGGCGCTTAGATTCGAAGCCGCAACGCTATCTTCCCGTTCAAACTCAATCGGAAACTGAACAGGCTCGTTATACCCAGCCCAAACCGTTACGCCGTCATCAAAACGCATGGGGGCGGGAAAGTGGAGTGTCTTAAGTGTCAAGTTTTGGCTGGCAGAAACATCAATTTGCAAAGGGACACCAGCCTCACCGGGGTCTTGCCAATAGGTTTTCCAACCTGGCGCAAGCTCTACCTGCAGCGCAGCCTGAATTTTTTTCTCGCCAGACTGGGGCTCTGCCACAACCAGCCGCATACGCGTATCGCCACTATTGATCCACTCTGAACTCGCAGCGAAACTCAAATTGGGAAGCAGTGTGAGCGCAAAACAAGTCGCAAGGGCCAAGTTTTTTTTCATAACAATCCAATTTCGCATGTAGTGATCATTTGCAAATCCCATTTTTGTGAACATCACGTGGTGATGCGGCAAAATATTGATCAGATGCACCTATTAATTTCCCACATCCTTGATACGCTTCAAACATGGATATTTCACTGCTTCGCAAAAAAAGCTCTGGGAAGGGCTTCCTCAATGATCATTTTCTGGTCGCCATGCCAAACATGGGCGATGATCGCTTTGCACGTGCTGTGATCTACATTTGCGCTCATTCTGAGGATGGCGCGATGGGATTTATCATCAATCAACCGCAGAAGCTCGATTTTCCTGCACTGCTGGTGCAAATTGGGTTGGTCAAAGAGGAAGACGCCATTAAGCTCCCAGAAGTGGCTCGCGATTTTGTGGTGCGTTCAGGCGGTCCCGTCGACAAAAGCCGCGGCTTCGTCATCCATACCGATGATTATATGGTCAACTCAACTTTGCCTGTTTCCGAAAATATCTGTTTGACCGCGACAGTAGATATATTGCGTGCGATTTCCGGTGGCAAAGGACCTGCTAACGCCTTGATGACTCTCGGCTATTCGGGTTGGGCGCCAGGCCAATTGGAACAGGAAATCACGCAGAACGGCTGGCTCACTTGCCCTGCCACGCACAATGTCCTTTTTGACGAAAACATCGCACGCACATATGAGCGGGCGCTTGCCATGATCGGTGTAGACCCAGTGCGGCTTAGCCATGAAGTTGGTCACGCTTAGCCAGAGTTGACTTAAGCCTTCACCGCGGCGTTGTTCTGTTCAGTTAACAGTCGCAACGCCGTTTCTGGGTTCATCGGTTCGCCAAACAGGAAACTCTGCGCAAACTCACAGCCCATTTGCCGCAGGTGCAGCGCATCTTTCTCGCTGTCGATGCCTTCTGAAACCACTTTCAAGCCCAAGTCATGCGCCATGTTGATGATGGAGCGCAGTAGAACAAATTTCTTTGGATTTTCATCGCGCAAAAATGACTTGTCAATTTTGATCATATCAAACGGGAAGCGGCTTAAGTAGGAGAGCGAGGAATGCCCTGTGCCAAAGTCATCAAGTGACAATCCAACACCCAAGGCTTTGATCTTTTCCAAAATGAAAACGGCTTGTTCCGGATTGTCCATGACCGCTGATTCAGTCAATTCAAGCTTAAGCGTTCCCTTTGCCACGCTCGATTTTGACAATGTGGTATGCAAATCTGCAATCAAATCACGTCGGATTATTTGCTTTGATGACAAATTTACCGACATAAAAACATCTTTGTTGCCGGACGCCTGCTGCCAAGCTGAGAGTTGTGCTGATGCTTCTTCCAGCGCAAAATGGCCAATCTGGCCAATAATGTTACAGTTCTCCGCCATTGGGATAAACTCGGCTGGTGAGATCGCACCGCGTCGTGGATGATCCCAGCGCATGAGCGCTTCAAAACCTGCGATGCTCATATCCGACAACTGGATGATGGGCTGATAGACCAACTTCAACTCTTTGCGCTCGGTCGCGCGGCGTAGGTCCGATTCCATTTGCAAACGGTCACTGCCGACTGAACGAAACGCCGGACGGAATGGCTCAATACGATCACCACCAAAACGTTTGGCCTGATAAACCGCGAGTTCGGCGTCTTTAATAATTTCTTCTGCTGATGCCTGCGCTGAAGTCCAGCTCATCAATCCTAACGATGCGGTCAGAATAATCTCGCGTTTTGCAAAAGTAATTGGGGCTTTGATGGCCGTTTTAACGGCTTCCGCGAATGCCGCGATGCGAGCAGGCTCGGTTTCAGATAGAAGGATTAGGCCAAATTGATCCCCGCCCATCCGCGCTAATGTATCTTGTGGCTTGATCAAGCGCACCACGCGCCTAGCGATCGTCAGCAGGATCGTATCGCCTGCGGATAAGCCCAGCGCGTCATTGACTTGTTTGAAGCGATCAATGTCGATGATAAAAACTGTTGGACGAACCTTTTCTTCAATCCGACCAACCGCGATAGAATTTTCAAGGCGATCCAAAAATAGTTTCCGGTTCGGCAACCCTGTCAAATTATCATTGATGGCATTGTGCTGCAGACGTTCTTCGGATTTCTTTTGTTCGGTTACGTCCATTAGCGTGCCAATGCAGCGAATAACTTCGCCGTCAGAGCCCAACACTGGCCGCGCCTTTAATGTGAACCAATGATAATGCCCGTCGCGTGCGCGAAAGCGGAAATCTTGCATTATGCGCCCACGCCGATGCTCTACCACCATATCGAGCGTGGTGCGAAACCGGTCACGATCATCGGGATGCAAATATGGCAACCACGTGCGGGCTGCGCCATGCAATGCATTGGCTTCCAACCCAATAAATCCGGTCACGTCGGGGCGAGTAACAATCTTATCGCGTGATACATCCCAGTCCCATACGACGTCGCCAGAGCCGGTGATAGCCATGGCTTGGCGTTCCATATCCGAGAACAGTCCTTGGCTGAGCGCTCCCCCTGCAAAGGCGTGCTGCATCACCGTAAAGCCAATCAACAGAATTATAAGTACTAGCCCGCCGCCAAGCGCTGGCTGTACAATGTCATTATCCAGTTGGCCGGAAACAGCCATGAATGCGCCAAACAGCCACAGCAAAATCAGCGACCAAGTCGGAATGATCATTATCGCGCGATCATATTTGCGCACTGTCAAGAACACGATGATCAGTAGACCAAATCCAGCAGTGAGCGCAAAAGATATACGCGAGATACCAGACGCTATCGGTGGGTCGAATACGGCGACACCAAACATCGCTCCAAGCCCCAAAAGCCATAAAAGGGTGCCGTAGCTAAAATTACCATGCCAACGGTTCAAGTTGAGATAGGTGTATAAAAACACCACCAATGTCGCTGCCAGCGACACTTCCGTCGCCGCACGCCACGTTTGTTCATTGCCAGGGGCAAGTTCAATCAGTTTGGAAAGAAAACCGAAATCGACACAAATATAGGCAAGGACTGACCATGCAAGCGCTGCTGTCGCTGGAAACAGCGCAGTGCCCTTGACGACAAAAAGAATAGTCAAGAATAGCGCAAGTAACCCCGCAATACCCAATACAATGCCGCGATAAAGCGTGTAGGCGTTGACTGTGTCCTTGTAGGCGTCTGGTTCCCAAAGATAAACTTGTGGCAGTTTTGGCGATGAAAGTTCAGCGACAAATGTGACAATCGTCCCCGGATTCAGCGTCACTCGAAATACATCGGAATCACGGCTATCTTGGCGGTCAAGCGCAAAGCCTTCGCTCGGCGTAATCGAGGCGATACGCTCGGACCCCAAATCCGGCCACACAAATCCAGATTTTACCAAACGAAATTTGGGCGCAACGATCAGTCGGTCAATCTGCTGGTCAGTCGCGTTAGCAAGTGCAAACACCGCCCAGTCGCCCGATGCGCCTTCGCCTTTGCCTTCGACTTCAATGCGTCGAACTATGCCGTTCAAGTCCGGCGCAGTCGATACAGTGAAATTCGCACCTTGGTTGTTGTAAATTTCAACGGCTCGCGAAAGATCGAGGGCAGTATCTTCTTTGGTAATTTTAATCGGCTCGACGGCCAATGCGGGCAGGGCCAAAATCAACGCAAGCGTCAGCATCACCAAAGCCATACATTGGTTATAGATCGACCCCAATCTCGCGCGTTCACCCGTTTGCATTCGCAGCCTTTTATTTCTTAGCCTGTTACGCCCGATATGCGCGAAAAAAGCAAATGATCTTGCCACTCGCCATTGATTTTCAAGTAGGATTTCAACAGTCCTTCGCGTGAAAAGCCTGTTTTTTCTAAAACGTTGATTGAACGTTCATTGCTTGGGATACAGGCAGCTTCAAGGCGGTGCAGCAGAAGTGTTTCGAAAGCGAATCTGCTAAGCACTAGGACAGCGTCTTGCATGAACCCGCGCCCAGCAAATTCTTCGCCCATCCAGTATCCAATTTGCCCACTTCTTGCTACGCCATAGCGGATTGCGCCCAGTGTAATGCCGCCGACGATGCGATCACTTTCTTGCTCAAAAATAAAAAATACAAAACCTGTGCTGGCCTTTGCATCAGCATTTGACCGGATAAGCCGCTCACGAAATGCAGTACGTGTCAGCTCATTCTCGATCCAAGTCGGCTCCCAAGGTTGCAAAAATGCACTGCTTGACGTGCGCAGCTTTGCCCAAGATGTGTAATCACCTCGTTGCGGGGCACGCAAATAAATCCGCTTGCCAATCAGTTTTGGCGTCGCTTGTTTGCCGAAAAGATAGCTAAACATCGCCAGTTTTTAAGCGGAAACGGCTTGCTTGGCATTTGTGCCAGTAGACAGTCCTGCACAAATTTCTTCATAGCTCGGCAGTTTTTTTATTGGGCCGATGGCCGCGACCGTAGGCACCGTGTCCAGAAACAGTCGCGACGCCAAATCTTTCAATCGTTCCACCGTGATTTTTGAAAGTCGGTCCATCAGCTCCTCAGTCGATACAGGACGACCGAATAACATGATCTGCCGCGCAATCTGGCCCGAGCGACTGGCAGCGCTTTCAGCCGACATGAGCAAGCTTGCACGATACTGTGCGCGTGCGCGGTCCACTTCTTCTTGGCTCAAATCTTTACAAACACGGCGCAGTTCGGAAATCAAAACCGCCGTTAGTTTCTTCAAATCGCCCGCACCGGTCGCCGCATGAATGCCAAATAGACCGGTATCCGAAAATCCCCAATGAAACGAGTAAATCGAATAGCAAAGTCCACGCTTTTCACGCACCTCTTGAAACAGCCGAGAAGACATGCCGCCGCCCAAAATCATCGACAAAAGCTGCGAGGCATAAAAATCGCGCACGTGATATGCGCGGCCTTCAAAGCCGATCAGCACTTGCGCATCCATCAAATCACGCTCTTCGCGATAGTCGCCGCCGATGTAACGTGCAGGTTCGACCACCAAGGCGTCAGATTTCGCTTGGAATGTACCGAGCCGTTTTTTGATTTCATGAACAAAGGCGTCATGATCAATCGCGCCGGCCGCTGAAACCACCATGCGCTCGCCCGCATATTGACGATTGATAAATTCCTGCAACTCTTGTGAGGTCACGGACTTAACGGATTCCGGCGTACCCAAAATGGCGCGCCCGATTGTCTGCTTTTGATAGGCAGTTTCGGTGAATCGATCAAAAACAATATCGTCGGGCGTGTCATGCGCCGCGCCAATTTCTTGCAAAACCACATGTTGTTCGCGTTCAAGTTCCGCAGCATCGAAATTGGAATCGGTCAAAATGTCGGCCAAAATATCTATCGCCAATGGCATGTCGTCTTTGAGCACCCGCGCATAATAAGACGTGGTCTCGACGCTTGTGGCTGCGTTAATCTCGCCGCCAACATTTTCGATGTCGACAGCAATTTGGCGCGCCGTGCGTTTGGACGTGCCTTTGAAGGCCATGTGTTCCAACATGTGGGCAATGCCATGCTCACTGGGGGTCTCGCTACGAGAGCCAGATTTCACCCAAATTCCCAACGCCACACTTTCGATGAGCGGAATATTTTCGGTGGCAACGATGATACCGTTTTCAAGATGACTGACATTCACGCCCATATATATGCGCCCAATCGTCTGGGTTCCCTATTTTTTTGCCACGCGGGCATTGCTCTCAATATGCCTTTGCACCATTTCGAGAGAGGATGGAAGAACCGTAAACTTTTCTTGTCGGCTCATTAAATCGGACAAAAAAGTTGGCAATTCTGGTGTGACACCACATGCGGCCTTCACTGCATCTGGAAATTTAGCTGGATGCGCTGTGGCAAATATCACCATGGGCGTCGAAGACTGGGGCTGCTTCCGCGCCACTTTAATGCCGACAGCAGTGTGCGGATCGGCCAAATAGCCGGTGTCAGCTAACACAGACCTTATCGTTTCAGCGGTTTGTTCCATGTCAGATCGACCCGCTGAAAACAAATCACGAATAACTGCCAAGGCTTTGGTTTCAATCGAAAAACTACCGGATTGCTTCAAACTATCCATCATCTGCCGAACCGCGCTTGCATCGCGACCATGCGCTTCAAATAACAGTCGCTCGAAATTGGATGAAATTTGAATATCCATCGATGGAGACGTTGTTGCAATACCGGCGCGCATCTCATAGCGCCCGGTTTCAAGCGTACGCACCAAAATATCATTGTCATTGGTGGCAATCACCAAACGTTCAATCGGAAGCCCCATTTGCTTTGCCACATAGCCTGCAAAAATATCACCAAAATTGCCAGTCGGCACCGTAAACGAGATGGCCCGATGTGGCGAGCCAAGCGAGACGGCGGTGGTAAAGTAATAAACCACTTGCGCCATAATTCGCGCCCAGTTGATCGAATTCACGCCAGAAATTTGCAGCCGGTCGCGGAAAGTATGGTCATTGAACATTGCTTTGACCATGTTTTGACAGTCATCGAAATCGCCTTCAATCGCAAGCGCATGGACATTTACATCTTTGCAAGTCGTCATCTGGCGCTGTTGCACAGGCGATACGCGACCGTGTGGGAATAAAATAAACATGTCGGTGCGCTGCCGCCCAGCAAATGCATCAATGGCCGCGCCGCCAGTGTCGCCAGATGTTGCACCAACAATTGTGGCCCGTTGGTCGCGCTGCGTCAAAACATGGTCCATCAATCGCGCCAACAATTGCATAGCGACATCTTTAAACGCCAACGTTGTCCCATGAAACAGTTCAGCAACAAATTCGTTAGGGCCAGTCTGCACCAATGGGCAAACCGCTTCATGACGAAATGTGGCATAGGCTTCATCAATCATACTGCGCAGATCGGTAGGCGTAATTTCATCGCCGACAAACGGGGATAAAACTTTGAATGCAATATCCGCATAAGATTTGCCTGCAAGGTTTGCGATATCAGCTTTTGAAAATTGCGGCCAAGTCTCTGGCAGATAAAGGCCACCATCACGAGCCAAACCGGCAAGCAGAGCATCTGAGAAATTTAAGATTGGCGCCTCGCCACGAGTAGAAATATAACGCATTCAAACATCCATAAAAGACAGCACTTGAGATTTATATGTTATCACGTGTAGCAATAGACAAAATCTGCCGGAAAAGCGCCGGAAACTATACCTAACCACGTCGCAATTTCGCCGTGGCGCTGCTATAGACCGAAAGGGGACATTATGGAAAGCGGAACTATGACAGGGAACATTACCAAATCGTGGGTTGGCGCATGCCTGAGCCTTGCCTTGCTTGCCGGCATTTCAGGCTGTAACAGCACAAAAAGCACGGATGCGCTTGACCTTGGCGCAGCGCCGGCGCCAGGCGCCGCAAAAGAGGTGGTAAAATCATCAGACCTTCTTGGCTTTTGCCCGCAAGTGACATTGCGCGAGGGCACAGCGTCCACAACCAAATACGAAAAGGGTGGCGACGCCGACCCTGCTCGCATCGTATATCAGGGTTCGATTTCAGACGTCACGCGCAGCTGTAGCCGTGTAGATGGTCAAGTTAAAATCACTGTGGCTGTGGCTGGCAAAGTTGTGCCGGGTCCCAAGGCTTCTGGCGAGCCAACATCACTGCCTATCCGCGTTGCCATCGTTCAAGATGAGACCGTACTTTATTCTGAACTACAACAGTTCCAAGTTACGGTTGTTGCAGGCCAAGCCGCAACGCAGTTTGTATTTACCGACCCAAATCCCGTGTTAGGCGTTGATAACATCAAAGCTACACAAATCTTTGTTGGGTTTGACGAAGGTCCGGTGAAAACCGAAAAGAAATCTGCCGCCGCCGGATGATTGGCCGCTCATGACAAAATCTCCACGACTGGCCGAATGGCTCGACACGCTCTCGAGCGCGTTGGCAGAAGGGCGCATGGCCAAACTTGCGTTGAACAAACCAACCGATAATGCCGGTGATTTGAAATCGATTGATGCACGACCATTGCTCATTAAAGGCGAGGTCAAACTGTCTTTTACTTATCATTACAAGACCAACGACATCGTCAAAAATTATACGATTGAAGAAGCTAAGGCGCTGGTCACAGCGAACCTGAGCGAGAAATTTGCCAATGGGCGCTTGTTCACGCTGGATGCTGATTTGCAATTAACGCGGCAAGGCGAGGGGCATGCAATCCATCGTCATCCACCCACTGAAACGGCCGCGCCGCAACTACAACATAACCGCGCAAAGAACCGGATCATCAAAGCTGATAAGGGCTGGATGTATGGGCTTGGCCTCAGCGATGCTCAAGGCAATATTTTGCCAACGGCGCAGGACAAATATCGCCAGACCAACAAATACATCGAGGTGCTCGATAATCTCATCAAGCAGCTGCCTGAAAAGCAAGTGCTGAACATCGCAGACATGGGCGCAGGAAAAGGCTATCTGACGTTCGCGCTCTACGATCATCTGGTCAACACGCTCCACCGCCCTGCCAATGTCACGGGTGTCGAATTCCGCAAAGACTTGGTCAGGCTCTGCAATGAAACCGCCACCACCTGCGGCTTTGACGGCCTTTCATTCGTTGAGGGTACCATCGAAGGCTATGATTGTAGCGGCGCAGACATCGTCATAGCGCTCCACGCCTGCGATACCGCAACCGATGACGCCATCGCCAAAGCGATCAAAGCCAACGCCGCACTCATCGTGGTAGCGCCTTGCTGCCACAAACAAATCCGCCGCGAGATGGAAAAATCCAAACAAGCCAACGCCGATAACCCACTGGATTTCCTCCTAAAATACGGAACCTACACCGAGCGCATCGCCGAA
>JBGTAU010000081.1:0-3308 GCA_041749675.1 Rhizobiaceae bacterium
ATCATGCACGTTTAAGTGCTTTGGTTAAGGGGAAGGTTTAGGGCCTATGCGTGAAACTGCCCGTGTTCCAAGCCATGTCGCCATCATTATGGATGGCAACGGGCGTTGGGCGAAAGCACGCGGGTTGCCTCGCACAGCCGGTCATCGTGCAGGCATGAATGCCCTACATGATACGGTCAGCAATGCCAGTGAATTGGGCATCCGCTACCTCACGCTTTATGCTTTTTCATCAGAAAATTGGTCGAGGCCCGCATCAGAAGTATCTGATTTACTTGGATTATTGAAGATATTTATCCGCCGCGATTTGGCCGAGCTTCATCGTTCCAATGTCGAAGTTAAAATCATTGGCAATCGCGTTGGGCTCAAGCCTGACATTTTGAAGTTACTTGAAGAGGCAGAGCAATTAACCCGTGGCAATGACGCTATGACGCTGATTATCGCGTTTAACTACGGCAGCCGCGACGAAATTGTCAGGGCAACTCGGAAAATTGCCAGTGACGTGTTGGAAGGCCGCCTGTCATTAGATGACGTCGGTCAGAGTGCGCTGAATGCACGATTGGATACAGCTGGAATTCCAGATCCTGAACTCATCATTCGCACCAGCGGCGAAGTGCGCCTGTCAAACTTTCTCATGTGGCAAGCCGCTTATTCTGAGTTGGTTTTTGTGCCGTGCTTTTGGCCAGATTTCGACAAAGCCCAATTGAAATTAGCGTTGGATGAATTTGATCGACGCGAACGCCGCTTCGGTGGCCTAGAAGCGCAAGTGTCGTAATGGCGAACGCTTTAGCTGGATTAAGCAATCTCCAACAACGCATTATCTCAGGGGTAATCCTGGCGCTGGTGGTTCTGCTCGTCACTTGGCTCGGCGGCTTTGCGTTTCGTTTACTGGCGGTCGCTATCGGAGCTGCGGTCTATGTTGAATGGCGGACAATCACGGCGCTCGACGCAGGCACATCTGCTAAAATTGCAGAATTTGGCTTGGTAATTGTGTTTGCGACTATTCTTGCTGGACTGCCGCCAACAGTCGTTTTCGCGTTGATTTTATTTATGACAGCGTTCGCGATACTTTTGGTTTTGATTGGGCAGGCTAAAAAATGGCTGCCCTTGGGCCTCGCCTATGCCGCAGTCCCAGCAGCCAGTTTTGCATTTTTACGAAGTGACAATGCCGAGGGATTATTTGCCATACTTTTCTTGTTCGCCATTGTTTGGTCCACCGACATTTTCGCCTATTTTGTTGGTCGTTCGCTTGGAGGGCCAAAACTTGCGCCTCAAATATCGCCGAATAAAACCTGGTCTGGTGCCATTGGCGGCACAGCAGCAGCGGTTGCGGCAGGTTTAGGACTAGCAGGGTTATCGGGGCCAGCCGGCAATGCTATTCTGCCGTTTGTTATCATCTTCGTTTCGATGCTCGCCCAAATAGGCGATCTATTTGAATCATGGATCAAGCGCCAGTTTGGCGTAAAAGATTCTGGAACTTTGATTCCTGGCCATGGCGGCGTCATGGATCGTGTGGACGGCCTTGTGGTCGCCGCAACTGCACTCTATTTCATTACAATGATCAGCGATTATTTGTAGATCTTGAAACGACTATTCGCATAAACAAGACAGATCGAATTAAAGGACATCCAATTGAGCGATACGTTATCTAAGTTACTCGGTTCGGAAAGTCTGCTTTTTGGAACTCTGTTGCCGTTTTTGATTGTCCTTACTGTGGTCGTGTTTGTCCACGAAATGGGCCATTATTTAGTAGGACGCTGGTGCGGCATTGGCGTAAAGGCGTTTTCGATTGGGTTTGGACCGGAAATTTTCGCCTTCAATGATAAGCATGGAACGCGTTGGCGTTTGGCGGCGATCCCGCTTGGAGGCTACGTAAAGTTTGCAGGAGACATGACAGGAGCTGGTTTAGTCGATCAGGCGGCAATCGAACAAATGACGGAGGCGGAAAAAAAGGTTGCCTTTCACCTACAGCCTGTGTGGAAACGTGCTCTCACGGTCTTTGCCGGTCCCTTTGCAAATCTCATACTTACCATTGTTATTTTCTCCTTTTTCTTCGCCCTTTACGGCAAGAACGTTGCTGATCCGATTGTCGAAACCGTTGTGCCGGGGTCCGTTGCGGAAAAGGCTGGCTTCTTACCAGGCGATCTTTTTGTCAGTGTCGATGGATCACCCATTGTTACATTTACTGATGTGCAGCGCTATGTTTCAACGCGTGCTGAACAAGAGCTAACTTTCATTGTGAAACGTGATGGCGCTGAGCGCGAGATCAAGGCGACACCGTTATCGCAAGAAATCGATGACGCCTTTGGCAACAAAGTGAAGATTGCAATCCTTGGAATCAAGATATCTTCATCTGAAAACACATTTCGCAACATCGAATATTCGCCAGTGCAGGCCGTCGGCCAAGCAATCGTCGAATCAAAATTTATCATTGCAGAGACCGGTCGGTTTTTTGTGCGCCTGGCTAAAGGGCGTGAAGATAAATGTCAGTTAGGCGGCCCAGTCAAAATCGCAACCATGGCAGGGCAGGCAGCCAGTCGTGGGATTGATTGGCTCATTCAACTGACCGCAATGTTGTCAATTGGCATCGGCATTTTGAACCTTTTGCCTATTCCTCCGCTCGATGGCGGCCATCTGTTGCTCTACGGAATGGAATCGGCAATGCGTCGCCCCGTTTCTGCCAAAATGCAGGATATGGTGTTTCGCATAGGCACAGTTTTTGTGCTCACGTTTATGGGATTCGTTATCTTCAATGACTTGTTTGCTTGCTAAACCCAAATATCATTGACAGATGGTTTACCATACTTGTCAAAATTGAGCTATTTACGTGGTTTTCCGGTCACTTGCACGAAAGAAGTAAACGGATATTAACTCTGAGCTTGCGTGTATGGTAAAACCGTTTATGACGGGGAAGGTTCTGACGGGTGCCTTTACATACACACCGTGGGGATAGATATGTTGAATAAAATTCGGGAAGCCAAATGAAGGCCAGATCATTGTTATTGTCGGCAGCATCCGCTGTAGCGATTTCCGCGCGTCATATTGGCGTTGGTGCAATCGCTGTAGGTTTGATTGCCGCGTCATCTGCACAGGCAGCATCATTCAGCTCTGTCCGCGTAAGCGGTAACGTGCGCGTTGAAGCTACAACCATTTCCGACTATTTAGGAATCAAGCCCGGTCAGTCTTATTCTGCAGGCGATCTCGATGAGGCTGTAAAGCGTCTTTATTCGACAGGCCTTTTTTCAGATGTGAACATCAAGCAGTCTGGCGGCACACTCAACATTGTTGTTGTTGAAAATTCGGTGATCAAT
>JBGTAU010000082.1:0-17576 GCA_041749675.1 Rhizobiaceae bacterium
TGGCGACAGCTTGGCGACTGAAGGCGCGTTCGATGATAAAATCGTTGGCGTCACAGCGGCGATGCCCAATGGCACGGGCTTGGACATATTTGGCAAAGCGTTTCCCGGCCGCCTGTTTGATGTCGGCATTGCAGAGCAACATGCGGTGACTTTTGCCGCAGGCCTTGCCACCGAAGGCTACAAACCATTCTGTGCAATTTACTCGACCTTCTTACAGCGCGGCTATGACCAAGTGGTGCATGATGTCGCATTGCAGCATTTGCCCGTGCGCTTTCCGATTGATCGCGCGGGCTATGTGGGTGCCGACGGCGCAACACACGCAGGTGCGTTCGACACCACGTTCTTGGCAACATTGCCCGGGTTCGTTGTCATGGCGGCGGCGGACGAGGCGGAACTGCGCCACATGGTGCGCACGGCGGTTGACTACAGCGAAGGCCCAATTTCATTCCGCTATCCGCGCGGTGATGGTGTTGGTGTGGATTTGCCAGAACGTGGGTCCATTTTACAAATCGGCAAGGGCCGCATTGTTAAACAGGGCACTCGCGTTGCGCTGTTGTCGTTTGGCACGCGCTTGGCCGAATGTATGGCCGCTGCCGCTGAATTGGATGCTGCCGGTCTTTCCACCACAGTCGCCGACGCGCGCTTCGCCAAGCCGCTCGATGAGGATTTGATCCGTCAGTTAGCCGCCCATCATGAAGTGCTGATCACCGTCGAAGAAGGCGCTGTCGGCGGCTTTGGCAGCCATGTCATGCAATTCTTGGCGATGAACGGCTTACTGGATCACGGCCTCAAAGTGCGCCCGCTTTGCCTTGCTGATGAATATACCGATCATGCAAAACCAGAGCGGATGTATGAGAAAGCTGGACTGGATTGCGCCGGTATTGTGCGCACTGTGTTCGCAGCGCTCGGTGAAGAGCTGAAAGCGCCAGCGCGGGCTTGAGCTTCACTCTGGTAACCCTTTAACAACCAAGCAATTTTGTCTTCTGCTAACGACGCTTGTTTGCGGAAGATTTGTATCTCTTTGCTATTGTCACGGCAGACGACAGGGAGACTACAATGCTGAAATCAGCAAACAAGGCAGCAACGTCTGCCATCATTTCTAGCTTCATCGTGGCGGTTTCTGCCACTGTTTTGTATGCCAACGAGACGCCGAAATTCGACAAGCGCATTGAAGCTGCGGCCAAAGAAATCGTTGCCAAGAAAATTGGTGATATTCGCGGCAGTGTTGAAAACGATGCTTGGGTGGCTGAGTATGGCGTCGATGATATGATGACCGGTCCAGTGGCGGAAACTGCGGCAAGTGCAAAACCTGCCGTGCAAGTGGCGAGCCTATCTGCGCAAAAACCAAGCGTTCCAGTTCGGATTTCAGAACGTCCAGTGCGCAAAATCTCCAGCTTCATTTACTTTTGATTTGAGTCTGGCTTGATCCGCGCCAATGCCTGAGGCATTGGACGTTCATGAAACAAAGACTGGATGAAGCGCTTGTGGCGCAAGGCCATTATGTGACGCGCTCACGGGCGCGTGACGCGATTTTGCGCGGCACCGTTTCGATTGATGGCATCACGGCTGAAAAGCCCGGCCAATCCGTATTTGAACATTCTGTCATCCGCATTGCCGATCCGGCACAATCCTATGTCTCGCGCGCTGCGCTAAAGCTAGTCGCTGGGCTCGATCATTTTGGGTTCTCTCCTGATGGCAGAACGGCAATCGACATTGGTGCATCGACAGGTGGATTTGTCGAAATTTTGTTGCAGCGCGGCGCGTATCGTGTCTTTGGCATTGATGTCGGGCATGATCAATTGCACCCTAAGTTGCTCGCCGATCCCCGCGTGACCAATCTTGAAGGCCTCAATGCCCGCGAACTTGACCCTGCACATCTTGAGGGCAGTGCCATTGAATGCGTCACAAGCGATGTGAGCTTCATTTCGTTGAAACTTGCTGTGCCGCCTGCGTTGGAGTTAGCCGCGCTAAACGCGTGGTGTTTATTACTTGTAAAACCACAATTTGAGGCGGGGCGCGATGCGATTGGCAAGGGCGGTGTGTTGCGTGATCGAGCGCTCGGACTAACAATCGCAGAGGATTTGCGCCTATGGCTGGACAATTTTCCGCATTGGCGCGCAATTGGGCTTTGCAATTCACCCATTGATGGCGCAGATGGCAACCAAGAATTCCTGCTCGCCGGGGTGAAAGATCGATGAATTTGAAAATTATTGAAATGGGTTCCAAAGGCGAGGGTACTGCGCATACCGAGCAGGGCGTCGTCCACGTCCCTTTTTCTTTACCCGGCGAAACCGTCAACGCTGCCGTCAGTGGCAACCGAGGCACGCTCATAGCTGTGCTTGAGCCATCGCCTGATCGCATCACACAGAGCTGCATCCATTTTGAAACCTGCGGCGGCTGCGCGTTGCAGCATTGGGATTTGACCGCTCAATTGGCGTGGAAGCGCCAGCTGGTCATCGACGCACTTCAGCATCGCGGCATTGATATTGAAGTGGGTAAGATCACGGCAGCGCAGCCTGGCGAGCGGCGTCGCGCGGTGTTTTCGGTGCGTGATGAAAAAGGCCGTAAAGTAGTTGGCTTTAACGCCGCACAATCTCATACGATTGTGCCGATTGAGCAGTGCGCAGTCGTCGCGCCGCAGATTGTGGCCGCGCTGCCCATCGTGCGCGCTCTTGCCAATTTGATGCCAATCAAAAAAGACGGCGGGCATATTGCGGTGACTTTGACCACCAGCGGTCTTGATGTTTCGATGACGGGTCTTGAAAAAGTCTCGACTGATTTACGCAGTCAAATGAGTAGCTTTGCAGTCGCGCGCGACCTTGCGCGGCTGTCGATTGCCGAAGATGTCATTGTTGAAAATCGCCGCCCGATTATCCATTTCGGACAAGTGGCCGTCAGCCCACCGCCCGGTGGTTTTTTGCAAGCCTGCGCCAGTATTGAAAGCGCGATGGCAGCGGAAGTGACAGGGCATTTTGCTAAGTGCAAAAGCGTGGTTGATTTGTTTTCAGGGTCCGGTGCGTTTGCGTTTCAAATTGCAAAAGCAGCCCCCGTTCATGCCATTGAGGGCGATGCTGCAGCGGTCGCTTCGATTGATCGCGGACGGCGCGGCTTGCAAGGTTTCAAGGCCATCACAGTCGAGCAGCGTGATCTGTTTCGCCGCCCGCTCATTCTCAATGATCTGAAAGCTTACGATGGTGTGATCTTTGATCCGCCGCGCGCGGGCGCGGAAGATCAATCCAAAATGCTGGCGAAATCCAAGGTGAAAAAGATTGCTGCTGTGTCGTGTAATCCTGCGACATTAGCGCGGGATTTGCGCATTCTAATGGACGGTGGCTATGCGCTTAAGAGCGTTACACCTTATGATCAATTTCTATGGGCACCGCATGTTGAGGCAGTGGCGTTGTTGGAGCGAATTTGAGTCAGCAGCTTCTTATGTTGATTTACGCTTTGGCGGTATCACATTGAAATTAGACTCAAAAATGCGTTTCCCGCAAACACATCCGCTTAAACAGTTACTTTAAGTCAACTGCATAAATCGCGAACACTTCACCTTGGCTTTGTTCTGTATCCAGAAACAAAAACGGCAAGTCTGGAAATTCGCTTTCAAGAATTTCGCGGCCAGTGCCGAACTCGCATAGCAGCAATCCGGTGTCTGTAAGATGCTGTTTGGCCTCGCTTAAAATTTGGCGCACCAAGTCAAATCCATCCTCGCCAGATACATGCGCCATGCGCGGCTCGGCGGCGTATTCGGCCTCAAAGGCGTCAACTTCTTGGGCCGCGACATACGGCGGATTGGCGATGATTAAATCATAGCGGTGCCCTTTGAGGGGCGCGAAAAGACTGCCTTGGTGCAAAGAAATTTGATTGCCGAGACCATGTTTCTTGACATTGATTTTGGCCACTTCAAGTGCATCTTTAGACAGGTCGGTGGCGTCAAGAATCGCATTTTCAAACCGCATTGCGGCAAGGATCGCGAGGCATGCGGAACCTGTACACAGATCAAGTATAGTTTCGATTTCGGAAGGATCTGGGATGAGCGCTGCGTCATGTCCGGCGAAGTTTTCCATCCCCATTAATTCGCCAATATAGGAGCGCGGAATGATCACGCGTTCATCGACGTAAAACGGTATGCCGTGCATGTATGCCTTGTTCAAAAGATAAGGCAAAGGCTTGCGCGTGGTCACTCGCAACGTGATTAATTCAGCAAGGCGTTGGCGTTCGCTCTCAAGAAGCTTTGCATCAAGATACGGTTCGAGTTGATCAATTGGCAGGTTCAGCCCTTCGAGCACAAGGTACGCGGCCTCGTCATAGGCGTTGGATGTACCGTGACCAAAAACCAACTTCGCCGCGTTAAATTGCGAAACGGCATAGCGTAGAAAGTCGCGAACTGTGGTGAATGTGTTGACTGGCATTTGCGGCATTCGGTGATCCAAGGGTTTTCTCGTGCGTAGCGGTTTGGCGTTCTCGGTGCAATGGTTGCGCCGCGTATCAGACGGTTTCCAGCGGTGCTACAGCCGCGCCGTAGCTGCTGCTTAGCACCTCTTAAGCCTCGTCTGTATCCTTCAAAAATCGCGTTGCCCGCCACTGTGTTAGAGTGTCGTTGATGCTGTCTAAAACGAAATGTCGTGCTGCCTCTTTGCCATAACCCTCTTCCAGCAGTGAGTCGTATTCGGTGTGGTGATGGCGAATGTAGGCGACCAATGCCAGCCATGTGCTGATTCTGGCTGGAAATGCTCTGAAATGGCGCGCTGCGGCATCGCTTCGTACAATTTGCGCGTCAAAGTAAGGTATTCCCGGCGCAAGTAGCGTCAAAGCCGATGCGATCTCTTCCTGTAACTTGGTTGAAAACGACAAATTCTATTCCTTTTGCGGCTTGCGCGATCCTGAAAAATGACATAAAGATATCTTTATGTGTTTTATTTTGGATTGCAAATGACCAAGCTATCGCTCGACAATTTAGTGGATACCTTGAAAGCGGTGGCGGAATCCAGCCGTTTGCGTATTCTCAATTTGCTTAAACGAGGCGATTTAACGGTCACCGATATAACCACCGTTCTTGGTCAATCACAGCCACGCGTTTCGCGCCACCTGAAATTGTTGCACGATGCTGGGCTTATTGCGCGCTATCAGGAAGGTTCTTGGGCATTCTTTAGGCTTGAGGATGGATCGATATCGAGTTTGTTGGGCGCTGAATTGGTGGACCGCCTGGATGTCTCCAATGTTGTTTTACGGCGCGATTTGGAGCGATTGGCGGAGGTCAAACAGAACCGTCAGTCGCGTGCGGCGGAGTATTTCACGAAGAATGCCCAAGAATGGGATCAAATTCGCTCGCTGCATGCGCCAGACGCTGCTGTAGAGGCGATGTTGTCGACGATTGTTGGTTCGGTGCCGTTTCAAGCTATGCTCGATCTTGGTACTGGTACGGGCCGCCTGCTTGAGCTTTTTGCGCCGCTTTTCAAGCGCGGTGTTGGGATCGACATGAGCCGCGATATGTTGTCTGTGGCGCGTGCAAACTTGGAAAAAGCTGGCATTTCGCATGTGCAAGTTCGCCAAGGTGATATCTTGAACCCGCCTGTTGAGCGGGAAGCCTTTGATCTGATTACTATCCATCAAGTGCTGCATTTTTTAGATGAGCCGTTGGCTGCAATACGTGAAGCCTCGCGGGCTTTGCGTGCAGGCGGGCGACTGATCATTGTGGATTTTGCGAGCCATGATCTGGAAAGCTTGCGTGAAAAGCATGCGCATGTGCGGCTAGGGTTCGCTGACCAGCAGATGACAACCTGGCTTAAAGAGTGCGGACTAAAGCCACAAAAAACTTTCGAGGTACCAGCACATGGGACAGGGCAACTGACTGTAAAGGTTTGGGTTGCCCTCGACCCGCGCGCCTCAAGTGACCATACAACCACCACGGCCCCCAGACTATTGGAGACTACAAAATGAACGCTTTTCGCCTCTCGCGCCGTCCTGAACTTGGCAAGGGCATTCGTGTGTCTTTTGAGTTTTTCCCACCGAAAAATGACGAGATGGAAGAACGTTTGTGGCAGAGCATCGACCGACTGCACACGCTCAATCCCGACTTTGTTTCTGTCACTTATGGTGCGGGCGGTTCTACCAAAGAACCCACGGGCCGCACCGTTAAGCGCATGATCAAGGAAACTGACATGAAGGCTTTGGCGCATTTGACGTGTGTTAACGCGCCAAAGGAGCAGGTGAACGAAACCGTGCGTGAGTATCAGTCCTATGGTGTGGGTGGGTTTGTGGCGCTGCGCGGCGACCCTGCCACTGGTATGGGGACAACTTACGTCGCGCATCCAGAAGGGTATCAATCTTCTGCCGATTTAATAGCTGGCATCAAAGACATCGATCCTAATTTTGATATATTCGTTTCCGCTTATCCAGAAAAGCACCCTGAAAGCCGCGATTTTGCCACTGACATTGATCTTCTAAAGCGCAAGGTCGATGCGGGTGCGACGCGCGCGATCACGCAGTTCTTTTTTGATAATGATCTATATGAAAGCTACGTTGAAAAGGTTCGTCGTGCAGGGATTTATATACCGATTTTGCCGGGCATTTTGCCGGTGCATAATTTTCGGCAAGTCACGAATTTTTGCTCGCGTTCCGGCACCCATGTACCGTCGTGGTTGGCGGAGCGGTTTGAAGGGCTCGATAATGACCCGCAAACCCATGCGCTGGTTGCCTCAGCTGTTGCTGCCGAGCAAGTCCTCGATCTTGTCGAGCGCGGTGTTCAGGATTTCCACTTCTACACCATGAACCGCGCAGACCTCGTGTTCGCGATCTGCCACTTAATTGGCATTCGTCCAACGGTCATTCCAGCTCAAGCTGCATAGATAAAAAGACAAAGGCCGGTCGCTAAACGACCGGCCTTCCAATTCATTTTGGTGTTGATCATCAACTCGAGATTACTCGTTAGTGAATCACACCCATCACCAATGCGCCAACAAAAGCAAACGCGGCGCAAAACATCAGAACGTTAAGAGATTTCATAACTTGCATAAGCATACCTCCTTGGTTTCTGTATCCGAAACATATCCCATTGGCGCGGCTCCGCAAGGGTATTCCATATTGCATTGCAGCAGATTTGTGGAAAAACCATCCGCGATTGCACGCCATGCTGTTGATTTTCAAAGTTATTTTTATTGATTCATATTTTATTAAAAATGATTAATTTCAGAGCCGGTTTTGTAGATGGTTGACCCTTACAAATCTAAGAGTCTAGAAAAATAGTATTTTAATTCAATGTCTTGGGTGCTTTCAAGAAACTTTTCCCATTGATAACGAGTAAGCCGACGAAAATCAAAGCCATGCCGCCGATCTCATGAAAAGCCAGGCGTTCACCCAAGAATATTGTCCCCAGTAACACTGCACTTACTGGCACTAAGAGTGTCACCAGCGATGCGATCGTCGCGCCGCTGATGGCGATGATACGAAAGAATAGGGTGTAGGCAAAGGCAGTACAAGCGAGCGCCAAAGTGATCGCGGCCAGCCAGCTGTTACTGTGCCACTGATTGATTATGGGCACACCATGTACAAGCAAGGCTGCGGGCAGCATCAGAAGCGTTGAGCCGCTCAATTGCCCAGCAGCGATTACGACAGGCGAAATGCCCTTGAAACGCTTGGCGTAGACTGCTGCAAATGAGTAAGAGAGTGCTGCGCCGATAATTGCCATATAGGCCCAGAGCGGTGCTTTGGAACGCATTGCGTTGATTGGATCGACGATAACTACAGCGCCGAGAATGCCAAGCAGAGTTCCAGCAATTTTGGTCGGTGAGGCTTTCTCATCGCGAGTCATTCCATGGGCTACGATCACAGTCAAAAAAGGTGTTGTTGCATTTAAGATTGAGGCGAGACCTGCGCCGATAACCGTTTGGCCAGAAAATATCAGCGAAAACGGAATGGCATTATTGAGGAACCCAAGCATCAGAAACGGTAAGAACGGGCTGGCTCGAAACACATTCCATTGCTTGCTGGCTACCAAATAAAGATGCAATGTGATTGCGGCAATCGAAACTCTTAAAAATACCAACCAAAGCGGTGGTATTTCTGCAACTGCAATGCGCGCAAAGAAAAATGACCCGCCCCATAAGAAGCCGAGGATCAGCAACAATGCCCAAACTTTCGGGCTAATACGTGTCGTAACTTGAGGTGAAGCGGCCATTGCGAATTTTTCTTTGTTTTGCATTTAAGGACGAAGAAGTTGCAATGACGAAGAAGTTTCAATGCTGCCACCCGTTTCTTGTGGTGACGCCTTCGCAACAGCAGTAAAATCTGGGCTGGCGCAAACCAGCCCAGTTTTGTTTTTATGCGCGCATTTTGGACAATGCCAAAGGCAAAGCGCCGAGCAAAAGTCCACCAACGCCCACCGCAAGGGTGATGTTATCAAATGTTGGTATGCTGTAGACCCCGATAAACACCATGAACGCTGCGCCAATAAACGGCCAGATCACGTGGGTCATGGAATCGCGGAAGCCTTTGCCGAGCAGTCCACGATAATGCCAAGCACAAGCAAAGCCCGCTAAGCTCACGTAAAAGCAAATCTGGATGCCGATGGCCAAGATTGAGCTTTCGAGAATGGCGCTCACGCTTGGCATGAATGAAGAGGTAAACAGCAAAAAGATGCCGAGGCCTCAAATAACCAATGTCGCAATCCAAGGGGTCTGCCATTCTGGATGGATCTTTGCGTACCGCGGATGCAGCATATTATCGCGCGCCATTGCGAACATCGACCGGCTGAATTGCAAAATCTGCGTTTCAATGGTTCCGATGGTGCTCAATATCGTGGAGAGCACAGCCAAGTAACTCCATGGGCTTGCGAAGAGTTTGTTGGCAATGGCGTAAAGCACGTTAGTGTTGGCAGTCTGAATTTCATCGTCTGTCAAGACAATCAAGACAACAATCATCATGATGATAAAGAACAGGATCAAATTGACCATCGCCCAGAATGCGCCTTGGCCGGCAGGAGAGGGCGTTCCATCTTTGGTTTCTTCGCCAAGGTTCATGGTCACATCCCAGCCCCAGTAGAAGAAAATCGCGGTGAGTGCGCCAGTGGCAAACGTTTGCGGGGTGAATGAGAACGGCGAAATCCACTCCCAAGATGGTGTGTGCGCCGGGTTGCCGCCGTATTGTACAAATGCACCGATGATGAGTGCGAAGATGATGACGGTTTCGATGACCGTCAAAGTCACCTGCGCGTAGCTGGCGTGTTTAATGCCCTTGGTCACAACGGCGGTGACCACTGTCAGCCAAATGGCGGCAACGAATGTTACCCAGCCTGTGCTTTCCACCAAATTGGGCGCAATGAGCACCAATGTAGACGTTGCAGCTGGAATGGTTGCGGAAACCATGAATACGATGGAAGCAACAAGAAGGCCCCACCCAGCGAAAAAGCCCCATGTAGGGCCAAAGACTGCGCCAACCCAAGCATAGGTCGCGCCTGCGTGTGGACTCATTTTATTCAAATTTTTGAATGCTAGCATTAGTCCGAACATGATCAGGCCACAGTAAAAAATGCTGCCGACGGAAAGTGTTCCAACCGCTGCAACGATGGTTGCGGTCGTTACCGCAACACTAAAAGCAGGCGCAGTGCCCGCAATGCCCATGATCATGGATTCCATGGTGCCTAGGGCACCTTTGGCCAAACCGGCCTCTTGTGTACTCATAGTTTTTCCCTCTCAGTTTTTTGTCCCCTGGGAAACCTATCAGCAGATTTGGCGAAAGCTACCCCTCACTGTTAATATGCTGTGAGTAGTAGCTGGAGACATGTCTATCGTGCTGCAACCCATTTCTTAAAGGCTGCTGGAGAGCCGGCGAACACATTCATATCGGCGTGGCCTTTGATGCCTGGAATATTGCCTGTGCCAGAATATTGCCAGAAGGCCCATTTCCGACCCGCATAGACATTGGACGGATGGTCTGCGACGGCACGCAAAAAGAACTCATACCCTTGAAAATGACCTTCAATATTTTCTGCATAAAAATCGGGCGTGACATAAATAATCGGCCGTTTGCCGTAGTGGCGTTCAACTTTGTTCAGCCATATCGACATTTCCTGACGGACAATTTCCGGCGATGGGCGCAGTTTACAGCTGGGTGACTTGTGGTTCCATTCCATATCGAGAACCGGCGGCAAAGCAGACGGATCGCGTGGAACATGTGTGATGTACCACGCGGCTTGCTCGGCAGCTGACGTGCAGAAATAATAAAAGTGATAGGCACTGCGCGGCACGCCTGCGGATTTTGCAGCAGCAAAGTTTTGCGCAAATTTATCGTCGACGCGGTCACCGCCTTCCGTCGCCTTGATGAATGCAAATGAAACGCCATGGACTTTGGCCGTTGGCCAGTCGATGTCGCCCTGATATTTTGAAACATCGGTTCCATGCACGGGATACGCGGCTGGACCAGCCCCTGGAAAGTCGACGGGGTCTGTTTCGCTGAAGCGTGGTTTTGCGACTGCAATATCAGTTGCGACTGTCTCCAAATCATAACTCACTGTGTTGCAAGCGCTGACGGCCAACAATAACGAGCAAGTAAACGAAAATGTATGCGGCCATCTAACCAATTTTATTCACCGTGTTCGAATCGTGTGTATAGTATCTCGCTGGACCTTCAATTTTTTGCAATGCAGAGCAATGGTATTTTTCTGGCACTTGGGAGATGAACATCCGGAGTGCACATCATAAAGCGGCGGTGGGGTACATTAATGGCTTTTTTATTGCGTGTCTTGAAGTGGATATTACGAGGCTTTGCGCTGGCAGTCGTGTTGGCGGCTGGCTGGCTCTACGTCTCACCGCCGGATTTGATTCGAGGCGCGACCAATTATGCGGCAAAAATGGTTTGTTCGAATGTGTTTTTGGCTCATCGCGACAGCGAAGACGTGCTGCTTAACGATGTGCGGCCGAGCCACTGGATCATGGACTATATGCGGATCTCGGTGGACGAAAGTGCCGGAACAGTGCACGCAGGCCTTGCCGGTTTGTTCGGCAAAGGCCTTGCTGTCTATCGCCCAGGGCTTGGATGCACGAGTGTGCCGGATGGTGACGTCGCACGGGCGCAAACGGTTCGGTTAGGCACGCAAACTGCTGCGCCGCAGAACGCTGATGCTGTTTGGCCGGCGGGAGACTTAGTAGAGCCAAGTCAAAACCCTGAGGTGTCGGCAATTCTAGACGATGCGAGTTTGCAAGGTCCCGGCATGCGAGCCATTGTTGTCGTTCAAAATGGGCGCATTGTTGGTGAACGTTACGGCGATGGGTTTTCTACCTCAACGCCACTACTCGGCTGGTCAATGACCAAAACAGTGACTGCAGCAATCATTGGTACATTGGTGCGTGATGGCAAATTTTCGATCGGCCAACGCGAGCTTTTCCCCGAATGGAAAACGGACGCACGCAAAGATATTGCGCTTGCAGATTTGATGGCGATGTCTTCGGCGCTTGAATTTAATGAAGAATATGGTGATATCTCGGATGTGACACGTATGCTCTTTCTTGAGCCGAGTGGCGCTGCGTTTGCCCGCGATAAGCCGATGACAGGCGAGATCGGCAAGGTGTTCAACTATTCCAGCGGCACGACCGTGTTGTTGTCGCGCATATGGCAAAACGCAGTCGGCGATGAAGCGGCTGCGCTTTCTTATCCGCAACAAGCGCTGTTCGGTCCGCTCGGCATGACCAGTGCAGTACTGGAAGCGGACGAGACCGGAACCTTTATCGGCTCGTCTTATCTTTATGCGACGGCACGCGACTGGGTACGGTTTGGCACGATGCTGGCCAATGGCGGCTCGTTCAATGGCGTGCAGGTTTTGCCATCTGGTTTTGTCAACACTATGCGCACGCCCGCACTTGCGTCGGACACCGGTTTTGGTCCGCAATATACTCAAGGGCAGATGTGGCTCAGAGGGCCGTCTGGTGGCGCAGCAGACGATATAGACCCAGACCTAGGGTTCGCGCTGCCGAAAGATGCTGTCTGGCTGCGCGGCCATGACGGGCAATCCATGTGCATCATTCCATCACGGCAAATGGTCGTGCTGCGCATGGGCTATACGCCGTCCAAACTTGGCTACAAGAGCCAGCCGCTTGTACAGCGGTTGCTAGCCGTTTTGCCTTAATGCTGGCCGGTGGCGGCGATGACGTCTTTGAACCATTGTTCGCTTTCGTCAAAATGTTTGCCGCCTGCGATGCGTTCGAACTCGATGGTGCGCAGACGTCCGCCATTGCCCTCGTCGTGGCCAGTCACGCCAGCAACGCCTGAGAGAGCGCTTTCGACAGCCAAATCAACCATGCCTTTGATGAGGCGCAGGTCATCAGAATTGGCGGGGGCGGAGCGGGCGAAATATCCGGATTTTTGCACCAAGGTGCGTTCCGCGCCGATGGATTTGCCGATCTGTTTGGAGAACCAATCACCGACGTTGATGGTGTCGAGTTTGACGTGGCCGAAGGCATCGCGTTTGATTTCGTGGCCCGATGCCTCGCGCTCGGCAACGATCTCATCGATGCACGCGCCTTCGGACACGAACAGCGTTGCAAAGCCGCGATCGCGCATAGTTTTCGACAGTCGCTCGACTTCGGCTTCTTTGTTGAAGGTAAGTTCCGGCACATAAACCGCGTCGATGTCTTTGAGTGCTTTTGACATCATCAAGCCTTCGCAATAGGCGCGACCTGCAATGAGTTTGTTGTAGGCCAGCGCAGTAGCAGCCGTGAGCCAGCCGGAATGGCGGCCCATGACTTCGTGGATGATCAAAGTTCTCGGAGCAGCGCTTTGCTCGTTAGACACATGGTCCGCAAACCGCGCGCCGGCTTCCGCAGCCGACCAAGCGCCGAGCGATTGCCGGATCGGGACGATGTCATTGTCGACAGTTTTAGGCAGGCCAACAACGGTTAAATCATGACCGTTTTTCTTGAGGTAGGCGGCCAAATCTGCGGCGGCCGTATTGGTGTCATCGCCGCCAATGGTGTGCAAAATTGTAACGCCGTCTTTGGTCAATTGGCGGGCGGCAACTTCGAGCGGAATTTCGCCTTCCTGCACGAAGCCGCGCTTGATGCAATCGGCGATGTTGGTGAATTTCACACGGCTGTTGCCAATCGGCGAACCGCCATGATCATGCAGCGCAGCAGCATTGGCGCGCATGTCATGATTGATGAAGACGCTGTTGCCGGTGAGTAGGCCTTGGTAGCCGGAATAATAGGCGATCATTTCAATGTCAGGCGCAATATCCGTGTAGCGCTCGATGAGGCCGCCGACAGCGGAGGATAGACATGGGGCAAGGCCGCCAGCGGTGAGCATTGCGACTTTGTGTTTTTTGGCCATGTGAAATGCTCCGGATGATGCGATGGGTTGCTAATCGTTTTAGACGAGGCAAAATGGACAAGCAAATGGAATGTGGGGGTGGAAAGGTATGCGTAACTCCTCGGAAAATTCGTCATTCCGGGGCGGCAAAGCCGAACCCGGAATCCATTCCGCGCAGGTCTGGTTTTCAAAATTGGTGAAGAATATCAGCGACATAATCTGCACCAGCTTTGATCGGGCGACGGCCAGAGGCATGGATACCGGATCTGCGCTGCGCTTGTCCGGTATGACGAAAGGGTGGTGGAAGTAATAGAGGAGATTGCGCAATTACTGGCGGTAGACTTGAACCCCATCGTCTCACCCTCTTCTTTCCTGACCGACACTTCTTCAAATTGGATATTTGCTTTTTGGTCTGGCCTGCAAAAGTAGTGGCCGATAGTAGAAATTTTTTAATCGCACGTTTCGCCGAAGATTCTGTTAGGCTCATCTCTTGATTGTAGATTCGGGGGACGAGATGAAGTGTATTAACCGGATAATACTCCATAACTTCAAAAAATTTAAATCCCTGGAAATTCTCTTAAATGCACGTCGCAACTTAATTATCGGCGAGAATGAGTCCGGCAAAAGTAGCATTTTGCTTGCGATAAATCTCGTATTGAGTGGCAGCCGGAACCAATTTGAATCGTACGGCTCAGAAAAGCTAATTAACGCTGAAGCTGTGAAGCAGTTTATGGCCAAAGCACATAAGCAATATAATGATCTTCCAAAGATGTATGTTGAACTTTGGCTAAACGAGCAAAATGATTTTCAGTTGAATGGGAAAAACAATAGCAAAGGGGAAATTGCTGATGGCTTGGTAATGGAGTGCGTACCAAACGATGATTTCAGCAAAGATATTTCAGAGATAATCCAAAGTGATACTGCGACTTTTCCGTTCGATTTCTATGAAGTTAAATTCTACACCTTTCAAGGAGATCAATACTCTGGATACAAAAAGTATCTGCGACATATCTTAGTGGATACATCTTCAATCGGCGGTGAATACGCCATGCGAGAATATGTTAAGGGAATGTATGAAACACAGGCTGATCTCAAAGAACGACATGCACATCAACACGGCTATCGGCGTGCGAAGGATGAATTTCGAACAAATGTACTGCTGCCACTTAATGCGCGTTTAGTTGATTACTCTTTTTCAATCAAAAATGATCAGCGTTCTAACCTTGAAGCCGATTTGACTATTCTTGAAAGTGAAATCGCGATAGAAAACAGAGGTAAGGGCAGACAATGCTTCATTAAGACAGATTTTGCATTATCAAAAGCAGCATCAACAGGAAACAAGACGGTAGATATCATACTTCTGGAAGAGCCAGAGAACCACCTTAGTCACGTATACATGCGCAAATTGGTGGATAAAATTGTTAATTCTGAAGACCGTCAAATCGTCATTGCAACTCATAGCAACATGCTTAGCGCTAGATTGGATCTACGCAACGGCGTGTTTCTTCACGGAAGTTCAGTCGATGTTTGCGTGCTATCAAAAGTGCCGAACGATACGGCGGAGTTCTTTGTCAAAGCGCCTGATCATTCCCTCCTCGACTTTGTACTGTCCGACAAAGTGATCCTAGTTGAGGGTGACGCCGAATATATTTTGATGGAGAGGTTTTTCAAAATTATTGCTGGAAAATCTCCAGAAGCAGCATCCGTTTATATCCTTGCTGTCGACGGCACAAGTTTCAAAAGATACCTCGATGTAGCGAAGGTACTCAGTAAAAAAGTTGCCGTGGTGCGAGATAACGACAAAGACTACAACGTAAATTGCGTGGAAAGATACTCCGAATATGTATCGCAATTTGTCAAAGTGTTTGCAGATAAAGATAACAGTATCTCGACTCTTGAGATCTGCTTGTACAAGGATAATGTAGATCTCTGTGAAAATTTATTTGCTGCTCAACGGCGCACCCTTTCAGTGCAAGATTACATGCTAAAGAACAAGACTGATGCTGCTTTGGCTTTGCTTAAGTCTGAAAAAGATCCTGTAGTGCCGGTTTACATCAATGAGGCTATCAAATGGATAAGCGCCTGATCCTAGCGGTAGCAGGATCCGGAAAAACTACTCACTTAATCGAGCAGCTTGATGAAGAGCGGCGTTTTTTGCTTATTGCCTACACTAACAATAACATTAAGAATTTAAAAAACGCGATCGCCCGAAAGTTTGGTTTTCTCCCACGGAACATTTCAGTGATGAGCTATTTCTCGTTTGCCTACGGATTTTGCTTAAAGCCCTTTCTAGGACGCAAACTTGGCTTGCAAGGCATTGACTTTGTCGGGAAAGCTCACGTGAAAGCATCTGGAGTTGACCGCTTCTTGAGCAAAAATAAGTACGCGTATTCCTATCGATTAGCGGCTCGTATCAGCCAACCGGATGTTGCATCTTATGTGGCGTCGCGGTAATCAAAGTACTTTGATGTGGTCATGATCGATGAAGTTCAGGATTTTGCTGGCAATGACTTTAATCTTCTCAAACTTATTGCCAATGCAAATTTGAAAAAAATATTTGTCGGAGATTTCTATCAGCATACTTTTGATACAAGCAAGGATGGTAATGTTAATGTAAGTCTTCATAAAAACTATCAAGAATACCAAAAGCGACTTAAAGATATGGGGTTCACTCCTGACTCATCTACTTTGGACCGCAGTCATCGTTGTAGCCCTACTGTGTGCGATTTTGTAACGTCAAAGCTGGGTATAGCGATTTCGTCTCATCGTAGCGATGAAACATTTATCGGTCTTGTCGAAGATATTCGCCGTGTGAATGAAATCTATGAAAGCTCGTCTATTGTGAAACTGTTCTACAAAGAGTCAAATAAACGTCGTTGTTACGCTGTTAATTGGGGGGTATCCAAGGGGCAGGATCACTACAATGACGTTTGTGTGGTTCTCAACCCAACAACTTTTAAAGCTTTTAAGAATGGCACATTGAGTAGTTTAGCGCCATCGACGCGCAACAAACTCTATGTTGCGATTACACGTTCGCGACGCGATGTTTACTTTGTGTCTGACAATTTAACTAAAGGCATTCCATGATCTGTAGATTTGTGAGTACTTCCCAAATCCACCACTATTTGTTGTCGTAACGATAACTGCCTCGTCCGATTTCAGATCCGTTTCATCACATGCGCTCCACGTTTCCACGCGTCCGTTCACTCGCAGCCCTTCTACCATTTTCGGCGCTGCCCCTCATCCGGCGCTTCGCGCCACCTTCTCCCCGCAAGTGGCGGGGCGAAGTTAAAGCTGCGCAGTTCTACGGCCGCCCAAATCCCCCGCTGGTCGGCGTGGTCACAATCACCTCTTCTCCCGCCGCTAACTCCGTCTGATCACACGCCTTCAACGTCTGCACACCCCCATCCAGCCGCCGAACTTCTGTCTTGCCGACCGCGCCGTCCCCACCGCCGTTGAGGCCTTGGGGTGGGCGGTTTCGGTGGCTGGAGAGGATGGCCATTGCCATGGGTTCTAGGAAGCGGATGGTGCGATGGGTGCCGTCGCCTCCTTTGAATGCGCCTTGGCCGCCGGATGCTTCGCGGATGTGGAAATCTTCGAGCAGCACTGGATAGCGCATTTCTAGGATTTCGGGGTCGGTTAGCCGCGAGTTGGTCATGTGGGTGTGGACGCCGGAGGTGCCGGAGAAGGGTGTGCCGTTGTTGAATTTTCCGGCGGGGGAGCCGGAGCAGATGGTTTCGTAATATTGGTATTTTTCGTTGCCAAACGTCAGATTGTTCATGGTGCCTTGGGCATTGGCGATGGTGCCGAGCGCTTGGAAGATGGCGTTGGTGACGTGTTGCGAGGTTTCGACATTTCCTGCAACGACTGCGGCAGGGTAGGCGGGTTTGAGCATGGAGCCTTGTGGCACGATGATATTTATGGGGCGCAGGCAGCCGGCGTTCATCGGGATGTTGTTTTCGACCATGACGCGGAAGGAATAAAGAACGGCGGCGCGGGTGACGGGTTCGGGGGCGTTGAAATTGTTGGCTTGAACCGGCGATGTGCCTGTGAAATCCACGGTGGCTTCGCGCTTTGCGCGCTCGACGGTGATTTTTACTTTGATAGTTTGGCCGGTGTCCGTTGGGTATTCGCAAGCGCTTTCGTCAGGCAGCAGATCGAGGACGCGGCGCACACTTTCGGCGGCATTGTCTTGGACATGGCCCATGTAGGCTTGGACTGTTTCAAGGCCGAAATGGGCGACCATTTTGTTGAGTTCGGCAACGCCCGTGGTGTTGGCG
>JBGTAU010000083.1:0-3772 GCA_041749675.1 Rhizobiaceae bacterium
ATACTCAAAACACTCTTCTGGCTTTTTCGCCAGTTCGAGATTGAGCCGGATATTTCGCAGTTGGGGGTTGCAGCTACCCCAACGGGTTTTCATCCTTTGCAAGAAAACCTGATTGATTTCGATGCCAAGAATGTTTTCCCACTTTGGCGTTAGGCGCTCAATGACGCTGCGGGCTTCACGCCGATAGAGATCATCGAGCAATTCGACCTTAGCGTCGATGGTGCAACCCTCAGGAATGCGAAGGACAATTTTTCGATGGGCAAGTTCGATTCTCGGTCGTCCTTGACCCTCCACAATATCCAAAAGCAACCGACGGCCCCAAACGTAATGACTTTCACGGTCAAGATATTCGCGCGGAGGCTGACGCTCTTGTCGGTTAAGTTTCCCTTGATGCTTCCTGATCCAGCCTAATTTTGAAATGGCGAAGGCGCGGATGGCATCAATGCTGGTGCGCGTTGGTGCTGAAATTCGAACACGACCGGTCGGCGGATAGACGCTCAAGTGAATATTTTTGATGTCTTTGAACACCAAATCTACAGATATATCGCCAATGGAAATGACTGAAGCCATCAGAATTCACTCTGCGCCCTGACGATCTGGAAGATGCGCTCCACTTCATCCACGTCTTGCAAAACACCATAAAGCCCAGCCTTGATAACCTGCTCACGGGCGGGAATGCCGCGCCAACCGTCGGGACGGGTGGCCATGATTGTTTCAACAAGCTTTAGAGCAAGTGCTTCATCACCGTTTAGGTTGTTGAACAGTGCTCGCTTGCCTGCGGTGTCCAATGATTTCGGCGTTTCCTCGCCCTGACCAACGGAAACCTTCTTGGCAATCTCTGCGATCCGTTTGAGGTATTCTTCATACTCGACCGCTTTCGCTTTTCTGGCGGCGATAACCTCATCCAACAATGCCGACATACGGTCATAGAAGGCAGGGTCGTTCAAATGTTCACGAATGATTTTGCTGCGGACGTTATTCTCAATTGTTTCCGCGATTGCGCTTTGGTTTCCCTTCAAGCCGCCGAGCTGCGCTGCAATAGCATCTGCAATCCCTGTTTTGACGATAAGGTCGATCAAGCTGATGTTGTCGAACGGCGAAATTTTGCGCGGCTCGTCGGCCTCAATATAGGTATCGATCAGGTGGCGCATATCGGCCTCATACGCCTTCAAGTCCAACTGCTCGCCGCTGGCCTTCCGAATAATCTCCCGCACGTTCACGTATCGGTCAACGCACGCCTTGATACGCGCAATGTCGCTGATGGAATATCCGGCGGCGTCCATGTCGTCGGCTAAATTGGCGTATGACCGCACAAGCCCTGCAACGGATTTGTAAAGTGAAACGCGGAGCGTTTCCCGATCTTTAAGGTCGTTCGGATTCTCTGTGTTTCCGCAGAAATAGTGAATGAATTCCAGCTCGCCCTTTGGCGGTGTGACAGGCTCGGAGAGCAATTCAATGGCTTCAACGGCATCGTCTAGGCGTTCGCGTCCCTTCTTGAGCCTGTCTTGCAACAGTACGTCAGGTTCCACGCCGCCCGCGCTGTCATCAAGCTCAGAAGAGTAAACCGAAATTGCGCTTTCAACCTTTTTGAAAAGGTCTTTGTAATCGACGATATAGCCAAAATCCTTGTCCTCGCCATCGAGCCGATTGGTGCGGCAAATGGCTTGGAAGAGGCCATGATCCTGCATCGATTTGTCGATGTAGAGATATGTGCAGGGCGGCGCGTCGAATCCCGTCAGCAGCTTATCGACCACGATCAGCAGCTTCATATTGGCAGGCTCTTTGGTGAATGCCGCCTTGGCCCATTCCTCATATGTTTCAGTTTTCGACATTCCTGCCTTGGCGACGACGTTGGCTAGAAGGTCCGTGTAAATGTTGTAGATGAATTGCTTGTCGGTTTCAGTGTTTGCGCCTGTTTCTTCTAGCGTAACGTCGCGAACCTGAGGGTCGTATGAGGTAACAATCGCACACTTACCTTTGAAGGGTGATTTTTGAAGCAATGAAAAATACTTTGTGGCTTCATAAATGCTCGAAGCTACAAAAATGGCATTACCTGTTCCATCATTCAACCGTCGTTTGCGCTTGAAGTCCTTTATAAGATCTTGGATGACCTTTCGCATTCTGGACTCAGAGCTGCTAACCCTTTGAAGCGTGCCCCACGTTTTTTTCAGTTCATCCTTTTGCCAATCATTAAGGCCTTTGGAAACTAACTCAAACCACTCATCAACGCTATCTTGTGAGGTTAGCCTCTGATCGATATCACGGGCTTCATAAATCAAATCCAGCACAACCTCGTCTTCGACGGCTTCGCTGAATTTATACGTGTGGATGTAGTTGCCGAAAATCTCGAAGCTCGTGGCTTTGTCTTTTTTCAGAAGGGGAGTGCCTGTAAACCCGATGAAAATGGCGTTCGGCATCATGGCCTTCATCACACGGTGCAGCTTGCCGCTTTGGGTACGATGGCACTCATCGACGAAAACGAAAACTTCGCCCAGTGTCTTGCTCGGCTGACCTTCCATCTCTTTGATGAAAGCGTCAAAATCATCCACGTCCTTGCGCCCAAATTTATGGATAAGAGAGCAGAGAAGGCGCGGCGTGGTCTGGCCCAATTGCGCCATTAGATCGCGTCCGCTGCTGGTGCGCTTGATCGGCTCTCCGGCCTCGGTGAATACGCGCTCTATCTGCTTATCCAGCTCGTCACGATCCGTGATGATGGCAACGCGGGCGTGGGGATTGTTCTCCAAAATCCATTTGGCGAGCAGGACCATGACGATGCTCTTGCCGCTGCCCTGCGTGTGCCAAATGATGCCGCCTTTGCGTTGGCGTATATGGTCCTGAGCTGCTTTGATCCCAAAATACTGGTGGACGCGGGGCAGTTTTTTTACGCCCCCGTCGAAAAGTACGAAATCGTGCATAAGCTCAATCAAGCGCGATTTATCACACATTTTCAGAAGATATTTGTCGAGCTTGAAGCGGTCGTTGTCGCTTTCGTCTTCCTTCCATTTCAGGAAGTATTTTTCTTCGGTTTTGATTGCGCCGTATTGAAGCCCTTCGGAGTCATTGCCCGCAAAGACGAATTGGACCGTAGTGAAAAACCACTCGTTGAATTCAGGTTGTTGGTTGGAAAGGTTCTGGCGGATGCCGTCACCGATGCTGACGCGGCTATTTTTCAATTCGATTACGCCGATGGCGATGCCGTTCACATATAGAACGAGGTCGGGCCTGCGCTCAAAGCCACCCGTCAACGTGACCTCTTCCGCAATGGCGAAATCATTTTTGGCCGGTGAGGCCCAATCGATCAGGTGGACCGTTTCAGTTGGCTTGCCCAGCTCTTCCTTGACCGGAATACCGTAGCGCAAAAGTTCATAGACCGCCTGATTATTGGCGTAGAGGCTGCGGCTGTGGTTGGCGGATTCCGTCTGCAATTTGTAAAGCGCGACGCTCGCCTGCTCGGCGCTGTAACCGCGTGCGGAAAGGTTTTTGGCCAGAATGTCGCCTTCAATATTGCTGTTGCCTACGCGGTCGGTCCAATCGCCAAGGTAGCGATACCCAAGCTCGTCGCGAAACAGTTTCACGATCCGGTTTTGTGTGGTGCGCTCAGATTTGCCGACGTGATCCATTATGATGCCTTGAACAGCTTGAAGCTGACTTGATAACGGTAAAACTCGATGTTGTTGCTGGCTCGTAAGGCACGACGCAGCCGCAAATCGTCTTCAAGCGCTATGATGCAACCGCGCACGGTCTGGGAGGGTTCGGCAAGCTCGTCCATCAC
>JBGTAU010000084.1:0-2884 GCA_041749675.1 Rhizobiaceae bacterium
TTTGTCCAACAAGATTTCAAGTGTCGGCAAAGAAGCTTCATCGTTGAGTACGATACCAAATTCAGAAACGCCGAGGCGTCCAATATGCGTATTCTCCGGAAGATTGGCCTTGATGCGTTGTACGGCCAGTTCGATCAATCGATCGCCAGTACGAAAGCCGAGTGCGTCATTGATTTGCTTAAAGCGATCAAACTCGATGTCGATGAAATAGGTTGCTTTATTGGCGGTTTGACGCGTCAAGGCTAGAAGACCGAGCGAAGCAAGAAACGTGCGTCGAGCAGGAAGGCGAGTAAGACGATCTGTCTCTGCGGCTATGCCAACAGATTGGGCATGGGCATCAAATCCTTGGAAAAATGCGAGTGCACAGCCAGAGGCAGCAAGCGCTGCAAGGCCACCGACCAATGCGCCTGGCGTAGAGCTCAACGCTCCGACCCCGGCTAATGAATAAGCCCACAGACCAAGCGTACCGCCACCTAAAGCTGCAGCGGCAATCGTAATCCCCTTGAATGTCCTAGTATTGTGGCCCGTCTCGATCATCACCAAATGCTCCCTGCAAGGTGACCATAATCGAAACTCTTTAACGTCCAGCAATCAACTTAAGAACGTTTTTAAGCAACTTTTTGATGTGTATCTAGATCAAAGCCGCCAATGGAACTGTTGTCCAAACGATCGCGGTTGTTCGGTTGGTTTGTGATCTGAATGGCTTGGGCCAAAGGAACAGGTCGGCCAAACAAAAATCCTTGAACGACGGTGCAGCCAGCTGCCCGAAGCAAAATTTCCTGCTCCTTGCGTTCCACGCCCTCAGCCACTGCGGTTGCACCCAATGCCCGAGCCAGAGCAATAATCGCCGAAACAATTTGCGCCATGTGCATGTCTTTTTCGATACGATCAATGAAGGTTTTGTCAATTTTAAGCTTCTTGAAAGGTAGATCAGCAAGGTAGCCAAGGTTCGAATAGCCCGTTCCAAAATCATCAATTGCCAATTGAATACCAAGTGCGGCAATCTCTTCAAACACAGTCGCCGCGCGCGGGCGATCTTCAATCAATGTGGATTCCGTAACTTCCAATTCCAAGCGATGCGGCGGCAAGCCCGTGCGATTGAGTGCGTTGGTAACAATTTTGACGATGTCGCCATTAAGAAATTGAACCGGCGAGATATTGACTGCAATCGGTACTTCGTTTTTGAATTCCAAGGCATCGCGGCAGGACTGCATGATGATCCAGCGCCCCAAGACGTTGATAAAGCCAGTGTCTTCAGCGATTTTGATAAAATCAACAGGCGGGATATATCCGCGCTGCGGATGCTTCCAACGAATAAGCGCTTCAAAGCCGCGGATCGTGCCGTCTAGAATGTTAAACTGCGGTTGGTAGTAAAGATGAAACTCGTTGCGCTTAAGCGCATCGCGCATTTCAACTTCGACCCATTGGCGATAGTCCTCGCGAACATTCATATCCTCAGAGAAAATCGACCAACATCCGCGTCCACTCATGCGGGTTTGCTTCAATGCCATATGCGCTCCGCGCACTGTATCGGCTACTGAGCCTCCGACTTTGATTTCCACAACACCAAGGCTGCACGTCATCGCAGAGATGATGCCGGTGATGTTGTACGTCCCGGAAAGTGTCTCTATCAAATGATCACAGACCGCTTGAATTTCTTTCTCATCAAGTGTGGTTTCTAAAATTAAACCAAACTCACCGCCGCCAAAACGGCCCACATGACCTATCGTGCCTGCCAAAGCGCCAAGACGATTTCCAACTTGGCGAATGAGTTCATCGCCCGCGACATAGCCATGGAGATCATTGAATTCTTTGAATCGGTCTATTTCCAAATCCAGCAAAAAAACGCGACTTTTTGGATTGGTACGCGAATTAATTTGACGTTCGACGAGATCAATAATGCCGGATTTGGAAAACAAGTCCGTCAGCGGGTCAATCATTGTAGTCTTACGAATAGCTTCGTTGTTTTCATCAGCGCCAGAAAAGAACGCAAGGGCAGAAACACTCGCGGATAACGCAGAGAGGCCAGCAACTATGCCGCCAACTGCAGATATAGGAAGCGATTCCAGCCCAGTCATAGTGGAACTTAACTTTAATGCCCAAGCACCCAGCATGCCGCCGCCAAAGCCACTTGCAGCTACGGTCAATACGCGCCGATATTTATTCAAATGCAGCCACATTCGGTCAATCCCGTCCCATCTTCGGAAAGTATCGACTTTAAGCCTTAAGCATCACTTAGGATGTAATCAGTTGGCGCAATTCGGTACAAGTTTTTACACTCATGGTTACCGAAATATTGATGATTGAAATCAGCTATCGAGTTTTTTCAACTCATCTAATGTCGGCATCGACATGTTGCTATAACCGGAGTCGACGTAATGGATTTCTCCAGTAACGCCGCTGGACAAATCGGACAATAAATAAAGCGCTGACTTACCAACATCTTCAATCGATACCGTGCGACGCAGCGGCGCGTTACGAGATTGATAATTTAGCATAGCGCGCGCGTCACTAATGCCAGCGCCCGCCAACGTACGAATGGGACCTGCTGAAATTGCGTTAACACGCACACCAACTGGCCCAAAATCAGAGGCCAAATAGCGTACCATGGCTTCGAGTGCCGCTTTGGCAATTCCCATAACATTGTAGTTCGGCATCACGCGAATCGAACCGCCATAGGTCAATGTAAGCAGTGATCCACCCTCGTTTAATAGCGGCGCAGCGAATTGCGCAACTTCAGTAAATGAGTAGGCCGAAATCACCATGGTCTTCGAGAAGTTTTCGCGGGTGGTATTATCCACATAGCGGCCCTTCAACTCGTTCTTGTCTGAAAAGCCGATGGCGTGAACGACGAAATCCAGTTTACCCCAACGCTGTTCAAGTG
>JBGTAU010000085.1:0-10194 GCA_041749675.1 Rhizobiaceae bacterium
GTTATCATCAGTAGCGGCGATCGACCACAACGCGTTGGTTACAATGGATTGCGACATCAAAATTGGTGCACCAATCGCTACCGATCGTACCAACTTGACGATAACACGTTCAGTGTTGGCCGCGGTGGTCGGCGCATCTGCAATTCGCCGTACAATTGAGTGATGTGTTGAATCCAAACGAAAAACTGGTGTTGCGTCACTTTGACAGTTTTCTCTTGGTGCGCGGAAGACCAATTCTCTCGCGCGATCTCTTAACCCGATTTTTGAAAGGTCTCAAAATCATGCGAGCTTTATCACTTACTTCTACAATTCTTGCGCTCTCGGTGACACTTGGCGTTTTTGTCGGGCCGTCAACCGCTGCGCCTTTGTCCGCACCCAGTGTACACATTGCAACCACTGACGTGATCCCTGCCGCCAGCGAATTACGGATTGAGCGCCGCGGTGACTATCGCTATTTCAATGGCAGACGCGGCTATCGTAATTATCGCGACGGGTATCGCCGGTATGATGGTTACTGGTTTCCGGGCGAAGCCTTTATTGGGCTGTCTATTCTCAATGGCATCGTCCAGCAGCAATATCGGCCGCCCTACAATGGAAATTCCCATATAAATTGGTGTTTCAACCGCTATCGCTCGTACGATGTCTCAAGCGACAGCTATCAGCCATACTCCGGCGGTCGCCGTCGCTGCAACTCTCCGTACAATTAAGTCACGCGCTGAATGCGTGCGTTAAAAGCCTGCCTGATTGGCAGGCTTTTTATTGCGATAAAATCAATTTGATATGTCAAGACCGGTCAATAACCACGCTCAACATTCAATCCAGATTTGAGCGGACATTGGCTCGAGTCCCAGTCATAAAACTGACCGACACGTGCTGTTGGCATGGTGTCCCTTACACATCGTACGTCATGGCAATTGTTGCAGTGAGCATCGGCATAAATATCCAGCAGCGCGTTTGAATTTTCTGGGACCATTTCTTGGCGGTCTCCCCAAAATGGGCCAGCTATAGAAATGGCTAAGGCTCGCCAAACAAGCCTTTCAATGGTTTGCTTCAGCCTTCGTCGATACGCTCTGTTCGCCCGCCCAAGCGTGAGCAAACGTCGGTGATCCTCCCAATTTTTCCAAGTCATGCGCGGGATGGCCGAGGTCATGCAACTGCACTCTTTCCAGGCGCGGTGAGTGAGTAGTTTCCGATACTTACTCAGCTCATCTTATGCTTGCTAAAGTACAGCTTGAAGCGGAATGCAACCGTCATTCCTTTCATGGAAGTAACCATACACAAGGAGACCATCATGAACAAAGATCGCGTTATCGGTACGGCTAACCAAGCCAAGGGTGCCATCAAGGAAGCAACAGGCAAAGCGCTTGGCGATGCGAGACTGGTGGCTGAAGGCAAGAAGGACAAAGCCAAAGGTAAGATTCAAAATGCTGTTGGCAGCGTCAAGGACGCTTTGAAAATTTAGGTGCCCCTCGCGTGGGCTAACTGCCCGCCTGCATTGGCTTTCATCGCAACATACATAAGGAATTACCTCAAATGAGCACCGGAACTATACTTCTCATAATCTTAATACTGTTTCTCGTTGGAGCGCTGCCAAATTGGCCGCATAGTGCCAATTGGGGTTATTACCCTAGTGGCGGGATTGGCATTATCGTTATCATTTTGATCGTGCTGCTGTTAACGGGACGCCTGTAATCAACGCCCTAGAGAAATCACAGGCTAACATGCGTCATGATTTTCAAGGGTAGAATTGCGGCCATATCATTTGCCTCGCTTGCAGTCATTGCAGCAGGCGTCTGGTATGGCCTCCCACTCATTCGGGGTGTTCTGATGGGTCGAAACACCGTCCTAGGTAGCACTGCGTATGGCAAGCGGATCAATCATGATGATTTCAGCTGGCGAAAAAAATTGCGCGGTGAGAAGAGCGGCGAGCCCTATCGGTCGAGAGCCCGCAATCGCCACCATCGGATTTTACCCTTAGGCTCTTCTTGGGCCATCATTTCTTGAAATACGCGCCAATGCAACTGCGTAGTTTCCGAACCTGTTTTGGATGGGCTTTTTGAAGGTATGTTTGCACACAAAGACCTTAAGCGTGGTCAACGTCATTTCCACTAAAGGTGTCCCATTATGACAAGCAAAGACTCAACCATCGGGATTTTCACTGACCCTGAATCAGCAAAGGAAGCGATCAAAAAACTAGTCGCTGGCGGCTTTGACATGAAGGAGCTGAGCATTGTTGGCAAGGGATTTCACGCCGATGAGAAAGTCGTCGGTTTTCACAACGCGGGTGAGCGCATTGTATTTTGGGGCAATCGCGGCGCTTTCTGGGGTGGGCTTTGGGGCCAATTTTTCGGTGGTGTGTTTTTGACACTCCCAATCATCGGCCACGTCATCATTCTTGGTACCCTCGCTGCATCTGTGGTGTCTGCCGTAGAGGGCGCTTCGGTCATCGGCGGGTTCAGCGCGCTCGGCGCGGCTCTTTTTAGCCTTGGAGTTAAGCGCCACATTGTGTGGGAGTATGAAGCTGCTTTGAAGTCTGATGGATTTTTGGTTGCTGCGCACGGCAGCAAAACCGCCATGAAAAAAGCCCGAGACATTCTCAATCGCCTCAATCCGTTGCAGTTGGAAACCCATGAAAATACACTGAACACGAACGCTGCGTAATGGATCAATGATCACCCAGTGCCGCCGCGCCCTCAGTGCTGCCACAATGAGCGATATTCCAAATGGTCAACAAATCAGACTGGATGCAGATGCGTTTCATCTCGTACCCAAACTCTCGATCGATTTTGCCGTCATGGAGAAAGCCGCTAACGTGGCGATCGTCCCCTGTGATATCGGCTGGAGTGATATCGGCTGGAGTGATATTGGCTCATGGAATGCCATAGCCGAACTTACCCCGCCGGATACCAATGGCTATCGTGTGGACGGCATTGCTATGATGATCGAAACAGAAAATTGCTACGTGCGCAGCAACGGCCGTTCCATCGGCATGGTCGGAGTTAAAGACCTTATTATTGTGGACACTGGCGATGCGCTTTTGATCTCGCATTCAAGCCGTGCGCAACTGATCAAACACCACAGCGTATAATTCTTGCGCAAGGGTCCGGAGCCTTGAAGCCCACACCAGCGCCTCCGAGCGTAATGTCGAAGTGCCACTTGCTGATGGGCGCAGACATTCGTATTCTGTTTACGCACAGTTTAACGAAGAGCGTATTCATGGACAAACCAATGCCGAAGCCGAACGATCAACGATGTGTGTCTAACAGAATATGACCGTTACATTGAAAGAGGTGTCGGAGCGTGCCGGGGTTTCGCGCGCTGCTGTTTCCAGAACGTTTACCGATGGTGCAAGTGTTTCAGCCAAGATGCGCAAGAAGGTGGAAGCTGCTGCATTGGCGCTCGGTTACACACCAAACCTGATTGCCAGTAGTCTCAAAACAAAGCGCACTAAGCTGATCGGCCTTGTGGCCAACAACTTTCAAAACCCAGTATTTTTACAAGTCTTCGATCTGTTTACGCGGGCACTGCAAGCGCGCGGATTTCGGCCTTTGCTCGTCAACCTGACGGACGAGACGGACCCCGCGCACTCGGTGAATATGCTCAAACAATATAGTGTAGATGGCGTAATAGTTGCGACGTCAACGTTACCACCGGCATTCGCCAAGGCGTTTCATGAAGCCAATGTTTCCGTTGTTCATGCGTTCGGTCGGTTTGATAAAACTGTCAACGTTGATGTGGTTGGCATCGATAATATCGCGTGCGGAAAGCTCGCGGCGACCACCTTGCTTGCACGGGGCTATCACAATATCGCTGTGATTGGCGGGCCGGAAACTGCAACCTCCACACAAGACCGCGTTAAAGGCTTTCGCCAAGCGATGAAAAAAGCAAGCGTTGAAATCGCGGATATTTCATTTGCACGAAACTACACCCACGCTGCAGGCCTTGCGGCGATGGATGCATTGCTAAAACATGCCCATGTCGAGGCAGTGTTTTGCGGCGATGATTTGATTTGCATGGGGGCGATGGATGCGGCGCGAGCCGCCGGATTGTCCATCCCGCGTGACATCGGATTTCTTGGCTTCAACGATATGGAGATGGCAAGCTGGCAGGCTTATGATTTGACCACCATCCGCCAACCAATTGCCGACATTATCCAAAAAGCTGTTGAGGTGATTATCAGTATCGATGAGAAAACTGACGAGCCGACCACGCAATTGTTTCCATGCGTGGTCGTGGAGCGGGGCTCTTTGCGTCCCCTACCCGTTTAACCATCGGCGCGAAGGTGGCCGAGCGTCTGTCCACGCGCCGCCATTGCCTGCGGATTCTACCGCCGCTGTGATTGCTGCCATGGAGAGCAACCCATCCAGCGCTTTGGGGTAATGGCAGGCGAGCGGATTGGCGTCTCGCCCCTCGCGCTTGGCGCTGATCACTTCCGCCAAATCGGCATAAATATTGGCGAACGCTAGCGGCATACCCTCAGCATGTCCGATGGTGACGCGCGATGCGCGGTCCGCCTCTGGCGATAAGTTCGGCCCGCCGCGCTCGAGTATTTCTGTGCGCCCGTTTAGCGGTGTCCAATACAGCTGGTTTGGCCATTCCTGCGCCCAGCGCATCCCACCCTTTTCACCGAACACTTGAATGTTCAGCCCATGCATGCGCCCGACTGCAACTGAGCAGGTCCATAGCCGTAACACCGCGCCGCCGCTCATTTTGAACGAGACCATGGCATCATCTTCAAGAATGCGGGTTGGTAAGCAGGATACGAAATCGGCCGTCAGCTCCATCGGCTCTTGGCCGGAGACAAAGCTGGCCATATGCAGCGCATGAATGCCGCAATCGGCGAACTGGGCGGAGATACCGGCAAGCGCTGGATCATAGCGCCAGCGCACACGCGGGTTTTCAGCGTCCGCCGCGTCCGCATGGAAACCATGCGCGAATTCCGCTTTAATGAGCCGCACTTTTCCAAGGTCGCCGCGCGCCACCATCGCCTGCATATGGCGCACCAGCGCATAGCCCGAATAGCCATAGTTGACGGCGCAGATGGAACCCGTGCGAGCTGCCGTTGCGACGATGTCTTCGGCTTCGGTAACCGTCATTGTCATCGGCTTTTCGCACAGCACATGAATGCCGGCTTCAAGAAAAGCTTTGGTGATTTCGTAATGCGTTGAGTTTGGTGTGGCGACTGTAACCAGATCAACCCGATCCGCGCGATTACGCTCGCCCGCCAACATTTCCTGCCAATTGCCATATGCGCGATCCGGCGCGATGCCGAGCCGCATTGCGTAATCTTTGCCTTTTGCAGCATCAATATCGAGTGCGCCCGCGGCCATTGTGTAAAGCCCGTCCATGGCTGCACTGATGCGATGAGCCGGTCCAATCTGGCTGCCTTCGCCGCCGCCAATCATGCCCCAATTGAGTTTTTTCATGTGAAATATTTCCGTTTAATTGAAGCCGATGGATTGAAGATAAGCACGGTTGGTGGCTGCATCCTTGACAGGCGAAGTGTCACCTTGCGGATCGCAGTCTTGCTCTACCGTGCACCAACCTTTGTAATCATTGTCAAGCAAGAGTTGGCGTACTGCTTTGAAATCTGTCACGCCGTCGCCAAGATTGCAGAAGATGCCCTGCCCGCACGCGTCATAAAAGCCAGTGCGCTTGGCGACAACATCTGCACGGACCAGCGGATTGATGTCCTTAAAGTGCATGTAGGAAATGCGCTCAATGTGCCGCGCCATAAAAGGAACCGGATCAAAACCGGCATAATGGGAATGGCCGGTGTCGAGACATATCTTCAATAAGTTCGAAGGTGTTTCACTGAGCAAGCGCTCGATCTCCGGCTCGAAATCAATAAAACCGGCAGCATGCGGATGGATCGAAACAGTCAGCCCATATTGCTCTGTCCCGAGCCGAGCGATGGTGCGGATGCGGCTGACAAAGTCTTGCCATTCCGCCTCGCCCATTTGTTCAGCTTCATTTGGACGGCCTGCGGTCGGAGCGCGGCGGGGCGATATGGAATCAATCAAGACGAGGTGCTTAGCACCATGAGCCACCAGCGCTTTACTGGTTCGCACCGAGGCATCCATCACCTCATCCCATTTTGCCGCATCATGAAACGGGCGGAACACCACGCCGCCGATCAGCGACAAATCACGGCTCGCCAGTGCCGCGCCGAGTATTGCCGGGTCTTCCGGCATGAACCCGATTGGGCCCAGTTCAATGCCATTATATCCTGCCGCTTTGCACTCATCGAGCACACGCTCCCATGGCGGGTTGCGCGGGTCATCGCCAAATTCAACACCCCACGAGCACGGTGCATTTCCGATTCTAATTGTCATATAGGACTCCAACTTATGAAGATTTCAAATTGCGGCAATATCGACCCAGCGGCGCTCATCTTGCGAGCGAAAGGCAGCCTCGATAATTTGGTTCACCATCATCCCGTCACGAAATGTCGGCCAGCGATTCTCACCACCGGCAATGGCTTCCAAAAAATCCCGAGCCTCTATGATGATCTGGTCTTGATAGCCAGTTCCATGTCCAGGTCCAAGGCAGAACGGCTTATAGTCTGGGTGTTCAGGTCCGGTCAGGATTTTGGTAAATCCTTGACGGTCCGGTCGCTGATCACCCTTGTACAGCCACAGCGCATTTTGATCTTCTTGATCAAAGCGGATCGCGCCTTTGGTGCCGTAAATATCATACGCATAGCCCATCTTGCGGCCCGTCGCGATGCGGCTGATGTAAAGACCGCCCATCGCGCCACTCTCAAACCGGCACATGATTTGTGCCTGATCATCATTCGTCACGGCCTCTGGTCCAGTGGGGCCAGGTCTCATCTGGTGTACGATTTGTATGTCAGCGATTAACGATTGAATGGGACCGGCAAGCGCGGTCGCCGCATTGATGATGTGCGGTGCCAAATCACCCATATTGCCGTTGGCCCGGCCTTTGGTGCGCCACGTGGAGGGCAACTCAGGATCAGCCAAAAAATCCTCAGTGTGTTCGCCGCGAATATAAGTGATCGCACCAATTTCACCGCTGGCGATGATTTGCCGTGCCAGCTGCGAGGCGGGTGTGCGAATATAATTGAAGCCGACCATGTTGATGGCGTTGGCCTTCTCTGCTGCGTCCACCATTGCGCGGCTGTCAGCCAAGCTCATCCCAAGCGGTTTTTCACACAGCACAGGCTTACCAAGTGCAAATGCCGCTAGCGCGATCTCGCGGTGCGTCTCCTGCGGGCTAGCGATAACAATCGCCTCAACACGCGGATTTTTCACCAGCATCTTCCAGTCACTCGTACCATGCGCAAACCCAAAGGCTCTCGCCTTTTGGTTCGCACCCTCTGGCGTTGTCGTGCAGATCATTTCAAGGCGTGGGCGCAAACGTGTGTTGAACACAGCGCCGACAGAGGCCATCGCCACAGAGTGAGCCTTGCCCATGTAGCCCGCACCGACGACGCCAATTCCGATCTCAGCCATCACATCAACCTTTATTTTTGCAATCGATTGCAAAATACTAAAACTGCATTTAGCATGACGCCAAGAATTGACAAGTCCGGAGTTGCAAATTGAAACCGAAATTAATTGGGCCCACGCTACGACTGACGATGGCGCAAGCACTTGTGCGGCATTTGGCAGCGCAATTTATCGAAGTCGACGGCGTGAAAACACAGTTGTGTGGTGGCGGCTTTGCGATATTCGGCCACGGCAATGTAACGTGTTTGGGCGAAGCGCTTTATAATCATCGCAGCGAACTTCCGGTATGGCGCGGGCAGAATGAGCAAAGCATGGCGATGGCGGGCATTGCCTATGCCAAGCAAAAACTGCGCCGCCGCTTTATGTTTGTCACCGCCTCCGCCGGTCCCGGCACGACGAACATGGTGACCGCTGCCGCCATCGCACATACCAACCGCTTGCCGCTATTGATGATATGCGGTGACGGCTATGCCACACGCCTGCCCGATCCTGTTTTGCAACAGGTCGAGCATTTCAACAGCCCGGCTATTTCTGTCACCGATGCGTTCAAATCCGTGACGCGCTATTGGGACCGCATCACGCATCCAGCGCAACTCATCCAATCCCTGCCCAACGCAATTGCCACCATGCTGGACCCCGCTGATTGCGGACCGGCATTTCTGGCACTTCCACAAGACGTGCAAGGCTGGGCCTATGATTATCCGGTTGAGTTTTTCGAAGAGCGCATCCATCGCATACGCAGACAATCACCCGACGAGCTCGATATTGCAGATGCTGTCGCGCTTTTGAAAACAGCCAAAGCACCGCTCATCATTGCAGGTGGCGGCGTGCAATATTCCGGCGCAACAGCTGAACTTGCCACCTTCGCACACACCCACGGCATTCCCGTTGTCGAGACCATCGCGGGGCGCGCCAACATGCTTTTTGATGACCCGCTCAATTTCGGACCCATCGGCGTTACAGGTTCAAATTCGGCCAATGCACTGGGAGAAAAGGCAGACGTGATCCTCGCGGTTGGCACACGCCTGCAAGATTTTACCACCGGCTCATGGACCGCATTTTCCAAAACTTCGAAAATCATCTCGATCAATGTTGGGCGCTTTGATGCGACCAAGCACCGCTCGCTGGCAGTGGTTGGCGACGCAAAATTAGCCTTGGTTCAAATCAACGAAGCAATCGGCAGTTACAAAGCTCCGAAATCTTGGGGCACATTCGCTGCTCGCCAACGTGACAGTTGGAACACCTATGTCGACGAAAACACCAATCCTATTACACCAAACGGCTCCAATCGCCCCATGTCCTATGCGCAAGTGATAGGCGCGATTAACGCCGTATGTCATCCGCGCGACCGCATCGTGGCCGCGGCTGGTGGGTTACCTGCCGAAGTCACAGCCAATTGGCGCACCAAGTCGCTCGGATCTGTCGATGTTGAATTCGGCTATTCCTGCATGGGCTACGAAATTGCCGGCGGCTGGGGCGCGCGTATTGCGCAAATGGAAGACCAGCCCGATCAAGATACCATCGTGTTCACCGGTGACGGCTCTTACTTGATCATGAACTCGGACATTTACTCCTCGGTTCTGACCGGCAAGAAACTGATCATCATCGTGTGCGATAACGGTGGCTTTGCTGTGATCAACAAATTGCAAAACAACACCGGCAATATCTCGTTCAACAATCTTATCGCAGACTGCAATCTCGCCGTTGAACCCTTCGCCGTTGATTTCGAAACCCATGCAAAGTCCATGGGCGCCAATGCAGAAACAGTAACGTCAATCGCGAACTTAAAACAAGCATTCGTCCGCGCCAAAGCCTCACCACGCACCTATGTTATTTCGTTAAAAGTCGATGCCTATGACGGTTGGACCACCGAAGGTCACACATGGTGGGAGGTCGGTTCTCCAGAAGTGTCCACCAGCAAATCTGTCACCAAGGCTCACGCTAAAATCGAATCCGGCCGCGCACGCCAGCGTGCGGGAGTGTGAGTGATGCGCATGGAGAGGTTGAGCAAAAACCGGTTCCTCGTGGTTGGCCGTGCAGGGATGGATCTTTACGCCGATCCACCCGGCACCAAACTTGAAGAGGCGACCGCCTTCACGTCTGCACTCGGCGGATCGGCTGCCAACATCGCCGCTGGCATCTGCCGTTTGGGCGGAGAGGCCGCGCTTGTCACCGTCGTTTCAGATGATGCTGTGGGGCGGTTTATATCTGCGCAACTTGCCACATACGGCATCGATGCCCGCTATGTTTCTATCGTCCAAGGCGAGCCGCGTACATCGCTCGCCGTCGTAGAAACGCGAGCCGACAACTGCCAATCTGTGATCTATCGCAACAATGCTGCAGACTTTCAGCTTTCCGCGCAGCATGTTTCAAGCATCGATTTTTCAGATTTCGGAGCGCTGATTATCACAGGAACAGCGCTGGCCATGGAACCATCGCGCAGCGCCGTATTTGACCTGTTACACCGCGCCATCACTGCCAAACTACCAATGATCATTGATCTCGATTACCGGCCTTACAGTTGGGTGAGCCAAGCGGAAGCGCAGCGTATTTGCCTACATGCAGCGAACCTTGCTGACATCATTGTGGGTAATGATGTAGAGTTTGATCTTTTGGAAGGAACGCTTGGCGGCGGCGTTAAACTTGCTCGCAAAATGGCAGCAAAACCCGGCGTAGTAGCAATCCATAAAATGGGTGAACGCGGATCGATCACCTTCTCTGA
>JBGTAU010000086.1:0-4605 GCA_041749675.1 Rhizobiaceae bacterium
ACTGGACCATCGGCCATGTGCACTCCGGTGCGCTCGGTTGGGTTGGCATGATCTCATTTGGCGCGATCTACTTCTTGGTGCCAAAACTGTGGAACCGCGAAGGGCTGTATTCGCTACGCCTTGTGACCTGGCACTTCTGGCTGGCAACACTGGGCATCGTGGTCTACGCGGCTGTACTTTGGGTTGCCGGCATTCAACAGGGCCTGATGTGGCGCGAGTATAATAATCAGGGTTTCTTGGTTTACTCGTTCGCCGAGTCAGTCGCCGCAATGTTCCCTTACTATGTGCTTCGCATGCTTGGCGGCCTGCTTTATCTCACCGGCGGCTTGGTCATGGCTTGGAACATTTGGATGACCATCCTTGGTCATAAGCGCGAAGAATTGCCAATCGGCGGCGCCGTCATGCAACTGCAGCCAGCGGAATAGGAAAAAAAGATGTCTATACTTGATAAACACGGCGTCATTGAGCGCAATGCGTCCTTACTGTTGGTGGGTTCTCTGTTGGTGGTCGCTATCGGCGGTATCGTTGAAATTGCCCCACTGTTTTACCTGCAAAACACGATTGAAAAAGTGGAAGGGATGCGTCCTTATTCACCGCTGGAACTCGCCGGGCGTAATGTTTACATCCGCGAAGGCTGCTATACGTGCCACAGCCAGATGATACGTCCATTCCGTGATGAAGTGGAGCGTTATGGACACTACTCGCTGGCTGCCGAGTCCATGTATGATCATCCATTCCAATGGGGATCCAAACGCACAGGGCCAGACCTTGCCCGCGTTGGTGATCGCTACTCAAACGAATGGCATGTTCAACATTTGACAGAGCCGCGTTCTGTGGTGCCAGAATCCATTATGCCGAGCTATGGTTTCTTGAAAACGACCCCGCTATCGATATCAAACATCGAGGGCCACCTATCCGCCAATAAAATTGTTGGCGTTCCCTACACCGAAGACATGATTGCCAGCGCTGGAGCGGATATTTCCGATCAGGCCAACCCAGATGCTGACACAACGGCGCTGCTCGCCCGCTATCCTAAAGCTAAAACGGGCGACTTTGACGGTGATCCAGCAGCCTTAAGCGAAATGGATGCTTTGATCGCCTATTTGCAAATGATGGGCACATTGGTGGATTTCAAATCCTACGATGAAGCCGCAGGCGAAAGGTAGTTTATGATGGATTACAATGATTTTCGTCATTTCGCCGATAGTTGGGGCCTGCTGGCAATGGCCCTATTCTTCATCGGTGCAGCCGTGTTCGCGTTCCGCCCTGGAAGCAAAAAACTGGCAGACGATGCCGCCAATATCCCATTCAAGGAAGACAAATGATGGATGACAAACATATTGATGAAGTCACCGGTGTTTCAACAACGGGACATGAATGGGATGGCATTCGCGAATTAAACAATCCGATGCCGCGTTGGTGGGTGCTGACGTTTTATGCCTGTATTATCTGGGCGTTGATTTATTCAATAGCCTATCCAGCTTGGCCAATGTTGACCACCACGACCAAAGGCTGGCTGGGTTACTCAAGCCGCGTTGATGTGCGCACTGAATTGGCCAATGCTGAATTGCTGAAGGCGGATTATCGCCAAGCCATTGCTGATAAACCGCTTGCGGACATTGTGGCGGATGAGAATTTGCGTACGTTTGCAATTTCCGCTGGTGGCGCTGCATTCAAGGTCAATTGCATTCAATGTCATGGCACAGGCGCGCAAGGCTCGGCCGGATATCCCAATCTCAACGATGATGATTGGCTGTGGGGCGGAAAGTTGGATGACATTCACACAACGCTGAACCATGGTGTGCGGTATGCCAGTGATGCCGATACCCGCGTTTCTGAGATGCCTAAGTTTGGTGATATTTTGAAGCCTGAAGAGATTAATCATGTCGCGACTTTTGTGGCTAATTTGACAACGCCGCAAACCGATGCGGCTGCCGTTACAGCTGGCACAGAAATCTATGCGCAGAACTGTGCGGCGTGTCATGGCGATGATGCCAAGGGTAATAAAGAATTAGGTTCTCCAAACCTTGGTGATGCTGTATGGCTTTATGGATCAAGCGTAGAGCAAATTGCTGCGCAAATTCGTGCGCCAAAGCAAGGCGCAATGCCGGCTTGGGGCGCACGTCTTGGCGACGTTGCGATCAAGGAATTGACCGTGTTTGTGCATTCCTTGGGCGGCGGTGAATAAAGCAAAGGCATGATAGCGTGAACATTCAAGACAAAGTCTTGCACAATAATGAAATTGATCGCGTCGAAGTCGAGGCGGTCAATTCTGCGCAAATGCGCCAGCCACTTTACGCTGCCCGCAAAAAGATTTTCCCAAAACGCGCCACAGGAACATTTCGCCGCTTCAAGTGGCTGGTGATGTTCGTCACTTTAGCGATTTACTATTTGACTCCTTGGATCAGATGGGATCGCGGACCGTTTGCGCCCGATCAGGCGGTACTCCTCGATATTGCCAATCGGCGTTTCTATTTTTTCATGATCGAAATTTGGCCGCAAGAATTCTACTACATTGCAGGTCTTTTGGTGATGGCAGGCTTCGGGCTGTTTCTGGTCACATCAGTGGTCGGGCGCGCTTGGTGCGGCTATACGTGCCCACAAACAGTTTGGGTTGATTTGTTCCTTGTCGTTGAGCGTGCGATCGAAGGTGACAGAAACGCCCGCATGAAACTGGACAGCGCGTCATGGTCGGTCAATAAGCTGGTCAAGCGCGTTTCAAAACATGCGATCTGGCTATTGATCGGCGTTTTAACTGGTGGTGCTTGGATATTTTACTTCGCCGACGCACCCACGTTGTTCGATAGCTTTGTGCACGGCGATGCGCCCGAGATTGCTTACATCACTGTCGCTATCCTTACGATTACCACCTATGTTTTCGGTGGCTTGATGCGCGAGCAGGTTTGCACTTACATGTGCCCTTGGCCGCGCATTCAAGCAGCGATGCTTGATGAAAATTCACTCACCGTGACCTACAATGACTGGCGCGGGGAACCCCGCACACATGGCTCCAAGAAAGCCTTGGCCGCCGGTGTGGTTGGCGGGGACTGTGTTGATTGCAATGCCTGCGTCGTCGTCTGCCCGATGGGCATTGACATTCGCCAAGGCCAGCAGTTGGAATGCATCACCTGTGCGCTGTGCATTGATGCGTGCGATGGCGTCATGGACAAAATCGGCAAAGAGCGCGGACTGATTTCTTATGCCACACTGGCCGACTATCAATCCAACATGGCGCTGGCCACCGTCAACAACACGCAGGCGATCAACCCCAAACTTGTGCATGGCACTGATGGTAAGCTTTCAAGCGCAATCGAACATTTTCATATCAAAAAAATGTTCCGCCCCCGCGTGCTGATTTATACTGGCGCATTTGCCGCCGTCGGTATCGGGCTTTTGGTGACGCTGCTGTCTCGTGATCGGCTTGAACTCAATGTTTTGAAAGATCGCAATCCGCAGTTTGTTAAACTCTCGGACGGGTCGATCCGCAATGGATATACGATCAAGATATTGAATATGGTTCCAGTTAAGCGTGAGATGGAACTAAGCTTGGACGGTTTGAATGACGCAACTATGGTGGTTGAACCTTCCGATCAGCCTGAAGGCAGAACTTTGAAATTTTCGGTCGAGCCGGATCAGGCGTCACCGTTCAAAGTGTTCGTACGCTTGCCGCCGCAAGTGAAAGGGTCTGATGACGAACTTGAAAAGTTCTCTTTTGTTCTCAAAGACCATACGCTCGGTGAAAGCGATGTTTACAATGCCAATTTCGATGGCGTGGAGCGCGAGTGATGAAACAGGTTCAGCCTAAAGAGTTCACTGGCCGCCACATGTTCATTATCATGGTGCTGTTCTTTGGCACGATTATAGCCGTAAACCTGACGATGGCGACGCTGGCCAATACCAGCTGGAGCGGGTTGGTGGTGAAAAACTCCTATGTCGCGAGCCAAAATTTTAACGAAAAAGTTGAAGCTGCTCGGCAGCAAGATGCGCTCGGCTGGACGCCTGTTTTGCGTTTCACACCCGCTATGATTTCTGTGCAAATGCAAGGAAAGTCTGGCGAGTTGATCGCTTTGGAGCAGGTGAAAATTGTGTTGCGTCATCCCGTTGGGGAACGCTCAGATCGTGAATTGTTGCTGGTCAAACAGGCAGATGGAAGCTTTGGCACGTCGGAAGCTGTTGCTGCGGGCGTTTGGATTATGGAAATAACAGCAAAGACGAAGCAGTTTGCAGACCATTTCACCACACGGCGCGTACAGCTGCCGGAAGGGAAAGTGCTATGAGCTGCTGTGCTCCTGGTGCAGAAGGCTTTGAACTTGGTGCTCCCGCCGCAGATGAAGTGCGATTGGCAAGCCGCGCGTTGGGAAATGGTAAACACCAAACATTTCTATCCGTCGCTGGCGCTCACTGCGGCGCATGCATCCACGCGATTGAAAAAGAATTGTCGACTATTTCAGGCATAGAAGAAGCCCGCGTCAACCTTTCGACAAAGCGTGTTTCGGTGCGATGGAACGAGCGCTGCGATCCCAGCACCATCTTTGAGCAACTCGCGCGTATTGGTTATCCAGCCAATTTGGTTGATCTTGATGTTGATCAGGCTGACCCCGTGCT
>JBGTAU010000087.1:0-2081 GCA_041749675.1 Rhizobiaceae bacterium
GGCGCGGATATCATCCTCACCAATTCGTTCGGCGGCACGCGCCAGCGCTTGAAATTGCACAATTATCAAGACCGCGTTTTTGAAGTGAACAAAAAAGCCGCCGAAATTGCCCGCAGCGTCGCAGATGCCGCTGGCCGCAAAGTCATTGTCGCCGGTTCGGTCGGCCCGACGGGCGAACTGTTCGAACCCCTCGGCGCCCTCACCCACGCTGATGCCGTCAATGCGTTCCGCGATCAAATCAAAGGTTTGATTGCAGGCGGAATCGACGTCGTTTGGATCGAAACCATGTCCGCGCCGGAAGAAATGGTAACCGCATCCGAAGCCGCCATCGCCGAAAACATGCCCTTCGTTTTCACCGCCTCGTTCGATACCGCCGGCAAAACCATGATGGGCATGCACCCTCGTGATATCCACAAAGTCGCCGAGCCACTGACAACAAAACCATTCGCCGTCGGCTCCAATTGCGGCGTCGGCGCTTCCGATATTTTGGCCAGTCTGCTCGACATGTCGGATGCAGACGGTGAAGCCAATATCATCGTCAAGGGCAATTGCGGCATCCCAGAATTTCGCGGTGCGGAAATCTATTATTCCGGCACGCCAGAACTGATGAGCGAATATGCGCGACTGGCAATAGACTCAGGCGCACGCATTATCGGCGGTTGCTGCGGAACCAGCTACAATCACCTTGCCGCTATGCGCCTTGCCATCGACACGCACACAAAACGTAGCCGTCCAACAGTGGCCGAAGTCGTCGAGAAAATCGGACCGATGCGCAACACAGTTGCCGCCGCCCAAGGCTCAGAAGTGAAACGCGAGCGCAAAGGTCGTCGAGGCTAATAGGCCTAAACCGCCGTTCCGACCATCGCGCCAATTCCAGCAGTAGCGGCCATTGCCAGCGCACCCCAAAAGGTCACGCGCGCGGTGGCCTTCAACACGTTCGCCCCGCCTGCCCGCGCGCCTATTGCACCCAAAAGCGCAAGAAAAAGCAGCGAAGCAATAGAAACGGCGGAGACCAAATATTGCGCCGGTGAAACCACGACCATTAAGAGTGGCATCGCCGCGCCAATGGCAAATGTCAGCGCCGAAGTCAGCGCCGCCTGAACCGGGTTCGCCGCTGTAATGTGAGAAATACCAAGCTCTTCGCGCGCATGTGTGCCGAGTGCATCCTTGGCCATCATTTGCTTGGCAACCTCGAGCGCTAGCCCCGATTCCACGCCGCGCGATACATAAATGGCCTGCAACTCTTGCAATTCAAACTCCGGCTGGCTTTTGAGTTCCGCCGTCTCGCGGGCTATATCCGCATTTTCAGTGTCAGACTGAGAACTCACGGAAACATACTCGCCCGCCGCCATCGACATTGCACCAGCAACCAATCCAGCAATGCCCGCCACCAAAATATCACTCGTCGCGGCCGCCGATGCAGCGACACCAACAATCAAACTGGCCGTCGAAACAATCCCGTCATTGGCCCCTAAAACTGCCGCCCGCAGCCAGCCGATGCGCTCAACAAGATGGTTTTCCGCGTGCAATCGGCTCATGCTTTTCTCCTGATTTCGCCTGTCAAATTCACTGCTTGCGCAACCGTGTTCGATATCGTTCCATACTTGCGTACATTCTTATGCAGCAAGTACAATCGTTGATCACTTTCATCAGTATCAACGGCTAAAATATAAGTGACGGAAACCATCTTCGGCGGACTGTCTTGGCGCTTCCCATGAAGGCTCAATTCGACGCCACGCAGCTTATAGTCTAGCATTGGCGTCACGCGCTCAATGCCTTTGATCATACAGGCAGCTATAGAGGCCAGAAACAGTTCTGCCGGATTGAAAGCATCAACGCGTCCGGCCACATCTGTGTCCAAGACGATCTCGGCTTGTTTTGTTTTTGCAAGACTTCCGTGGCTGTCCACACGTTTGGAAATTATGTTATACTCTATCATATTGAGCGCTCCGTTCCTAGTGTGCCCTACCATCAAACCGTGAAGCACACTTGATATTGAACAAACGGATTGAACTTTCAACGAACTTAAACGCACCCTAGGCACATGTTTCCAATCACCGATTCCACACCAAAAGCATTCA
>JBGTAU010000088.1:0-2744 GCA_041749675.1 Rhizobiaceae bacterium
GCTTGGCACTCTGCCGGTTCTTATCGTTTGGCCGATGGTCGCGGCGGCGGCGGTTCAGGCAATATCCGCTTTGCCCCGCTCGCTTCCTGGCCGGATAATGCAAGCCTCGACAAAGCCCGCCGCCTGTTGTGGCCGGTCAAGAAGAAATACGGCAACAAGCTCTCTTGGGCTGATCTTATCTTGCTGTCTGGCACAGTTGCCTATGAAATGATGGGTCTGAAGACCTTCGGCTTCGGCTTTGGTCGCGAAGACATCTGGCATCCGGAAAAAGACCCGTATTGGGGTTCCGAAAAGGAATGGCTGGCCGCTTCTGACAATCGCTACGAAGACGTCAACAAGCCAGAAACCATGGAAAACCCGCTGGCCGCAGTGCAAATGGGTCTGATTTACGTCAATCCAGAAGGCGTGAACGGTAAGCCAGACCCGCTGAACACTGCATTGCATATCCGTGAAACTTTTGCCCGCATGGCGATGAACGACGAGGAAACCGTGGCACTGACCATTGGTGGCCACACCGTTGGCAAGGCACACGGCAACGGCGATGCCGGCGCTCTGGGTGCCGCGCCCGATGGTGCACCTCTGGAAGAGCAGGGTTTTGGCTGGTCCAACCCCAATCAACATGGCAAGGCTTCCGATGCCGTGACCTCCGGCATTGAAGGCGCATGGACCACTAACCCGACAGTTTGGGACAATGGATACCTGAAGCTTTTGTTTGGTTATGAATGGGAACTCACACGCAGCCCCGCCGGTGCCCAGCAGTGGCAGCCGATCAACATCCGTGAAGAAGATATGCCGGTTGATGCAACCGATCCTTCAATTCGCCGCATGCCATTGATGACTGACGCCGATATGGCCATGAAAATGGACCCGATCTACCGCGAGATTTCATTGAAGTTCATGAATGACTTCAACTATCTTTCCGACGCCTTTGCCCGCGCATGGTTCAAGCTCACACACCGCGACATGGGACCAAAGGATCGCTACGTCGGACCTTATGTGCCCAGCGAAGAACTGATCTGGCAAGATCCAGTGCCAGCCGGCAACAAAGACTACGACATCAATGCGCTCAAAGCGGCCATTTCAGCGTCCGGCCTGTCCGTTGGCGATTTGGTCTCCACCGCTTGGGATTCGGCTCGCACATTCCGCGGCTCGGACTTGCGCGGAGGTGCCAACGGCGCACGCATTCGTCTCGCCCCGCAGAAGGACTGGGAAGGCAATGAGCCCGCCCGTCTCGCCCGCGTTCTTTCCGTGCTGGAACCCATCGCCAGAAACGCAGGCGCATCCATTGCCGACACAATCGTGCTGGCAGGCAATGTCGGCGTTGAACAGGCCGCTAAGGCTGCCGGACACAGCATCACGGTACCGTTCTCTGCGGGACGCGGCGATGCAACCGATGCGCAAACCGACGCGGCATCATTTGATGTGCTCGAGCCACTCGCCGATGGTTTCCGCAATTGGTCGAAAAAAGACTACATTGTCACCACTGAGGAAATGCTACTCGACCGCGCCCAACTGCTCGGCCTTACAGCAGGTGAAATGACTGTTCTGTTGGGCGGCATGCGCGCAATGGGTACGAACCATGGTGGCACCAAGCATGGCGTTTTCACGGCACGCGAAGGCGCACTCACGAATGACTACTTTGTCAACCTGACTGATATGGCCTATTCGTGGATACCAACTACCAACGGTCTCTATGATATCCGTGACCGCAAAAATGGCGTGACGACTTGGACTGCAACCCGTGTTGATCTCGTGTTCGGGTCCAACTCGGTCTTACGTGCCTACGCCGAAGTCTACGCTCAAGACGATGCCGCTGAAAAGTTCGTCACAGACTTTGTCGCTGCGTGGATCAAAGTGATGAACGCAGACCGCTTCGATTTGGTCTCATAAACATCTCGAACGGTAATTGATGGATGTCCGGCGTGAAAACGCCGGGCATTTGCATTTCAAGCATAGCGTTCTGTGTCACAACGCGTTAGAGCACCCCCATATGTATGCACCTCGGGAAAGGACCGAAAATGCGTTTAGGCGGAAGAATGGCAGCAGCTGCCGAAGTATTAACCGATATGTCGGCACGCCGGCGTCCCGTCGCCGATGCGTTAAAAGACTGGGGCCTTGCCCATCGGTTCGCCGGATCTGCCGATCGCGCAGCCATTGGCAATCTGGTCTACGACGCCCTTCGTAAAAAGCAATCCTTGGGTTGGCGCATGGGCAATGACAGCCCGCTTGCACTCATATTTGCTGTTCTGCTCGATGGCTGGTCAGAAACAGCAGCCACCCTGCAAGAAAAATTGGGCGAAGATAAATTCGCACCAAAATTGCCAACAGCCGAAACGCTCACGCGTTTCAACAATGCGCAACTCGCGTCCGCCCCTTTGCACATTCAAGCTGACATTCCGCAATGGACAGTGCCGCATTTTGAAGCCATGTTCGGCGATGGCTTTGTGGCGGAATGTCAGGCGCAGACCGCGCGCCCGCCAGTCGATTTGCGTGCAAACCGTATTTTGTCCAATCGTGACGCCATATTAAGCGAACTGCCGCAAAACATCGGTGCCATACTGTCCACACTCACCACCGATGGCATTCGCATTCCCGCAGGCGGCAAAGACTATCGCCAGCCCAACGTCCAAGTAGAGCCTGCCTTCCAAAAAGGATGGTTTGAAATTCAAGACGAAGGCTCGCAGCTTGTCGCGCAGCTTTCCGGGATGGCTGCCAACCAAACTGTGCTCGATTTCTGCGCAGGC
>JBGTAU010000089.1:0-1608 GCA_041749675.1 Rhizobiaceae bacterium
CCCATCACCGGTTGTTCATTGCCCGCGTGATCTCTTGTCTTGAATGAACTGTGTGTCAAATTGAAACTGTCTTTAGAAACAACAAAACCGCCTTGCGGCGGCTTGTTACGTGCTGATCTCTAAAGAAGAGAACTGGAGCGGGCGAAGGGATTCGAACCCTCGACCCTAACCTTGGCAAGGTTATGCTCTACCCCTGAGCTACACCCGCTCGAGCAACGTTTCCGTTGCAGCGGGGGCTATATGGCGCAAGAGCTTACCGAATGCAACAGCAAAATTATGCCGATTTTTGAATCGTGTTATTTTGTTTAGACTTGAGCCAATTGTTTGCGACCGCTACACGAGACATCAAGGTTAAGCGCCAACCAATAACCAAATCGGATAAATCATGCCCGCTAAAACACCAGACCAGCTTTTTGCTTACTTAGATCAGCTCGGCATCAGCACAAAAACCATCACCCACGCGCCGCTGTTTACAGTCGCAGATTCACAAAGTCTGCGCGAGCCGCTCGAAGGTGGCCATACTAAAAACCTGTTCGTCAAAGACCGGAAGGATCAATATTTCCTGCTTACAGTTGGCGATGATGCGATTATCGATCTCAAGACCATTCACCACATCATCGGTGCGGCTGGAAAAGTATCCTTTGGCAAACCGGAAGCCATGTTAGAGCTGCTGGGTGTAACGCCAGGTGCCGTTACAGCATTTGGGCCGATCAATGATACTGAACGTAAAGTGAATGTATTTCTTGATGCTGACTTAATGGCGCACGACATCATCAATTGCCATCCACTGGTTAATACCGCAACCACGTCCATTGCCTCTAGTGATCTTATCAAATTTCTAAAAGCCACGGGCCACGAACCCGCAATCCTAAAACTATCTGCGCCATCACTTGAATAGTTACGCAAAACTATCCAATTTTAAGTCAAATATGAGCAATTCGGAGTTTATTTGAAATGAATAGCGACAATCCCTACGGCGGCGGCTTTTCCGGCTATGGAACGGCGCAAATCAATCAATCTCCTTCAGCTACCCAACAGGCGGCAACGTCTGCTGATCTTATCAAAGACACCACTACGCAAGCGTTTGCACAAGATGTCATTGCCGAGTCGCGCAAACAACCGGTCTTGGTTGATTTTTGGGCGCCATGGTGCGGCCCTTGTAAACAGCTCACGCCCGTGATCGAAAAAGTCATCAAAGCCTCTGGAGGCCGCGTAAAGCTGGTCAAGATGAACATCGATGATCATCCCTCCATTGCAGGTCAGCTTGGCATCCAGTCGATCCCCGCCGTCATTTGCTTTAAAAATGGCCAGCCAGTGGATGGCTTCATGGGCGCGCAGCCGGAAGGCAAAATTCGCGAATTCATCGATAAAGTCGCAGGGCCTGATCAAAGCACATTGGACACCGCCGCCGCTATGGCAACAGCGACAGAAGCTTTAGCCAATGGAGACGCGCAGACAGCCGCGCAAATTTTTGACACCATTGCGCAACAAGACCCTGAGAATGAAAAAGCTTTGGCAGGCCTTGCCGAATGCCTCATTGCGGTCGGTGACCTAGAGCAAGCAGGCCAAATGTTAGCACAAATTCCCGAAGCGAAGCGCAAAGGCCAA
>JBGTAU010000090.1:0-1705 GCA_041749675.1 Rhizobiaceae bacterium
AGGCGCACCTGCTGCCGGTCTAGCGGATTTGATCGTGGATATTACCTCAACGGGATCCACACTGACGGCCAATAATTTGAAAATTTTAAGTGATGGCGTGATCTTGAAATCGCAAGCCTGTCTGGTTCGGGCGAAAAGAAATGAGCATGAAGGTAATGCGCTGATTGCTGAAATCATCAAAAAATTCAGTCAGTTCTAGACATAAAAAAGCCCGGACGAACCGGGCTTTTTCAAATGCATAGTCGCAGGTGTTAGCCGCGTTTAGCGTCTACCGAATAAGCACCAGCGCCTGCAGCAGCCAGCACCAAGAAACCACCAGCAAGACCGATGTTCTTGAAGAACATAATCATTTGCATGCCAGTGGTATCGCCAGCGGCAGCGCCATAGTGGAAAACTAAGCCCGTGAACACGCAGAAAGCGGCCAAGGCGAGCGACGCCCACTTGGTTTGGAAGCCTACCAAGACAGCAACACCAGCAGCTACTTCAAATATCGCCGCTGCCCATGCGAGCAAAGTGGCGGCAGGCAGGCCAACTGAACCGATATAACCGGCCAGACCTTCAATACCAGAAAACTTTTGCAAGCCAGCTGGAATAAAACGGCAGCCAACAAAATACGGCCGACGAGTAACAAAATTGCATTAGACATAGAGATTCTCCGTTTTGATAATAAGAACCCAATAACCAATGCTGTACATCAACGAAAGTCTAACAATTAGGACAGCCTGTATTCAAATTGTGAACGACATCCGTAATTTGTTCACAGCAAACGGTAGCCTTGATAAAAAGCCAATACCATCACCAGTGAACCAACGAGGCGCATCATTGTCAGGCGATCAATCTTTTTCAAGATGAAGCCAGCCAAGGGAGCGGCCAAAATACCGCCAGCAACAAGGCCACCAATTGCGGATAAATGAGATTCGAAACCGTCTGCATTTTCCCAATGCCCCGTCACAAGCGCAATCACAAACGCGATCGACACTGCAAGTGAAACAAAAAATTCAGCAGCGTTGACTGTGCCAATCACATAGCGAGGTTCGCCGCCAGCTCCGACAAGGCTTGATGTCACCACCGGTCCCCACCCGCCGCCGCCAGTGGCATCGGCAAAGCCGCCGGCAAGGCCGAGCGGAAGAATATATTTGGAGGCAATTGGTGAAGTTGGAATTGCTTTGAATGATTTAACTAAAATCAACAGCGCCATCGCAAAAAGATAGACAACCACATAGGGGCGTATTGCGTTACCATCTATGGACGTCAATACATAAGCACCCAGCACGCCACCCAAGATGCCAGCTGGTACGAGGCGGAAAAATAGGTCCCAATCAATATTCTTATGCATGACGTGGGATATTCCGGATGTTCCCGTCGTGAACACTTCTGCTGCATGAACAGCGGCCGAAGTTTGCGCGGGCGGCACGCCAAATGCCAAGAGTACCGTGGATGTTACCACGCCGTAAGCCATGCCCAATGCCCCATCAACGATTTGGGCGAAAAAGCCAACTAACGCAAAAATCGCAAAAGTTTCCATAAACACCTCCATTCGTGAGTTTGGGTGGTAGCCCGCCATAACGGCCATAAAAAGGAACATCATTCCAAACTTGGCGAGATGAGGGCAAACTGGTTTCAGTCACTTACAACGAAAAAGGGCGGCATCGCTGCCGCCCTTCAATCTAGTAGCACTGAGTGGCTTGGACTTAGAAGTCCATAC
>JBGTAU010000091.1:0-2402 GCA_041749675.1 Rhizobiaceae bacterium
CTTTGCTGCCGCCATTGCCGTTGGCCGCGACATGGCGCGCAATGGACTGCTGGCAAAAATCGAGGCTGACATTGGCCGGTTTCATGCACGCCAACCCGCTATGCAACCAAACACGACCAATTTATCGGCTATAAACAAACAAGAAGAGGCTTAAACGTGACGGTCATACGCTCAGTAGTTCGCGGTATTGGCTCAGCCCTGCCAAAAAAGGCAGTCAAAAATGCTGATCTTGAAGGCGTTGTGGAAACCAGCGATGAATGGATTGTCCAGCGCACAGGTATCAAGCAACGCTTTATCGCAGACGAAACCGAAACCACGGCCTCGCTCGGCGCTGACGCTGCCCGTGCAGCGTTGGCGAATGCTGGTTTAACGGTTGCCGACATTGATATGATCATCGTTGCAACGGCAACGCCTGATAACACATTTCCGGCAACTTCAGTGAATATCCAGAACCGGCTTGGCATGACACACGGTTTTGCTTTCGATATTCAAGCCGTCTGCACGGGCTTTGTGTATGCCATGACCACCGCAGACGTTTATATCCGCTCTGGTATGGTGCACCGTGTGATTGTGATAGGCGCAGAAACCTTCTCGCGCATCCTTGATTGGAACGACCGCACAACCTGCGTTCTCTTTGGCGATGGCGCTGGTGCTGTCATTTTGGAAGCGGGCGAGGGCCGTGGCTTAACGTCAGATCGCGGTGTGCTGGCTGCAAAACTGCGCTCGGATGGTTCGCACAAGGATAAATTGTTTGTAGATGGCGGGCCTTCCACCACCCAAACCACCGGCCATTTGCGCATGGAAGGCCGCGAAGTGTTCAAACATGCCGTTGGTATGATCACTGATGTGATTGAAGACTCTTTTGCTGACGCGGGCATACAAGCTGACGATATTGATTGGTTTGTGCCACACCAGGCCAACAAGCGAATCATTGATGCTTCGGCTAAGAAGTTGAACATCAGTGAAAATAAAGTGGTTATAACCGTACAGGACCACGGCAATACGTCTGCTGCATCAGTACCGCTTGCGCTGGCGACTGCTGTAGCCGATGGCCGTATTAAGCCGGGCAATTTAATTTTGCTCGAGGCGATGGGCGGCGGATTTACCTGGGGCGCCATGCTATTGCGCTGGTAACCCATTATTACAAAAGCGCTTCTTGACCGATTTATCATGTGCCGCTAGTGTGAATACATGTGTTAAAATGGGATGGACAGATCGCGATGGGGGGAAAGACAGTTACACGGGCGGATCTGGCTGAGGCAGTCTACCGCAAAGTGGGGCTCTCACGCACGGAGTCGGCGGACCTCGTGGAATTGGTCCTTGATGAAGTATGCGACGCGATTGTGCGCGGAGAGTCTGTCAAACTATCTTCTTTTGCCACGTTCCATGTTCGCGATAAGAATGAACGCATAGGCCGCAATCCAAAAACCGGTGAAGAAGTGCCGATTTTGCCGCGCCGCGTGATGACGTTCAAAGCTTCCAACGTATTGAAGCAAAAAGTAATTCAAGGGCACACCGCATCGCGCAAGAAGTGATAACTGTGTGCATTGCAACGGCTTGCATTATATCAAGTGTTGAACAATATTCAGCAACACATTGAATTGCATGCGAATCATGCGCAAGCATGTGTTTTCGAAGCCCGTAGGGATGTGGTGGTGTAATGGACAAAAGCCCGGACGCATTTCGCACCATCAGCGAGGTTGGAGAAGACCTCGATTTGCCACAACATGTTTTACGTTTTTGGGAAACGCGGTTTTCGCAAATCAAGCCGCTCAAGCGTGGTGGCGGTCGCCGCTATTATCGCCCCGCTGATGTTGAATTGCTCAAAGGAATTCGCCAGCTCCTCTACGATCAAGGTTATACCATCAAGGGCGTTCAGCGCCTGATCAAGGACAATGGCAATCAATTTGTGATCGCCCTTGGTTCTGGTGACCATGGCGCGGCGGAAGAGATTGCGCGACAACGCCAATCAGCCAATCTTGCGGTCCAAGCGCAAGCCGCGCCGGTGAAAAAAGCCGCGCCGACTTTTGATCCAGACGATGACACTGTGGTCGGCGCTTCAAAAGTTTCGGCCACGCGTCGCTTCTTTGGTCTTGGTGGAAAGGCGGAGGATCAAGGCCCAATTGCCGCTGATCACGGCAGCCTCGCCAAAGACAACCGCGCACTGTTACAAGAAGTGCTTTTTGATTTGCTGGAATGCAAGCGGTTATTGGATCAGCTGCGCTAAATCATTGAACAGATTTAAGCCGCGAATTGGTTTCAGACTGATAGTTGTTGACCGTTTGGAACGATAGGCATCGCGCGCGGATGCGATTTGTGTTTGCAGCAAAATAGATTGGCATCGTTTGATAACGTCCGTTCAACACAAATTTTCAAGGTTAGCCTGAATAATAATGCGCTCA
>JBGTAU010000092.1:0-10154 GCA_041749675.1 Rhizobiaceae bacterium
TTGAAGGGTGGCAAATCAGCAGCGTTCGCGTTTGAAAATGCATTGCGCATCATCAAAATTTCCAACAATCTTGGTGACAGCAAATCTCTCATCACCCATCCGGCGACAACAACACATAAAAACTTGTCTGATGAAGCGCGGGCCGAACTTGGTATTGGCGGCGGGACTGTGCGTCTGTCTTTGGGTTTAGAAGATGCCGATGATTTGTTAAATGACGTTTCGGAAGCTTTAGAGGCGGCGGAGCGAGTTTAATCTTCTAACAAATTTAGTGAATCAAAATCGATTGCGCCATGGATTATATGGAAAATAGTGACTGCTTCGGCGCTCACCTGATAAAATATCACGTAATTTCCATGCACACGGCGCCGTATGCTTTTATATCTTGGGACCTTTTGAAAACGATCAGACATTGAAATGAGTTCTGCGCATGCAGCTCTAAGTTCAAGTATAAATGACAAAGCGCGTGTTGGATTATCATGAGCTATCTAGTCAGCAATGGCCTCTAAGTCGTTCTCTGATCTTTGAGTAAAGCGAACTATTCGATTGAGAGTCACGCTGCTGTGCTTTTACTTGCCAATTTGCGATACTTGGTTTCCAATCTATCAAACACTTCATCCATTGGCTTGACGCGTCCAGCCTCTTCGTCTGCAATGCCTTGTGCTATGGCCCTATCAAATGCCAAAAGCCTCGCCTCCCGATCTTGGATAATCCGCACGCCTTCGCGCAACACTTCACTTTTGGAATTATAACGACCACTTTCGACAAGTTGATTGACGAAAGCCTCCAACGTGGCCCCTAATTCCGCACTGATTGCCATTCTTTGAATCCTTAAATTGAGGCGAACCAATAACAGTTATTGGTTTCAACTTCAACCAAATGCCGCGCGGGCCTGCAAAATCCTTACCAGCGCCGTATAAAAACAGATCACCGCGAACCCATAGGCAAGCACTGGAAACCAGTCTGGCCAAATGCAGGCCGCGATAAAAACACCAAGCGTTTCCGTGGCTTCTGCCAGTCCCGTTGTAAAAAAGATCGACTTTTTGCCGCGCGGTTCGTCGGTGATTTTTCGCTTTTCGGCCAGTATTGCGTAGGCGAGGAAGCTTGCGCCATTGACGTAAAAACTAAAAATAAGCGTCGCGGCTGCGAGTGCGTTGGCGCTTGGATCGGCGAATGCAAAGCCAAGCGGTATGACGCCATAAAATGCAAAATCGAGCACGATGTCCAAATATCCGCCGAAATCACTTGCGCCATTGTGGCGGGCGACCGTGCCATCAAGTCCATCACATAACCGGCTGACGAGGATCAAACCCACGCCTAGCCCGAAAAAAGTGAATGAAATTGCCGTTGCTGCGGCGAGGCCTATTGCTAGCCCGGCGATGGTCACTTGATTGGCCGAGATGTCCTGCCCTGCCAGCCATTTCCCCAATCGATCCAGTGCTGGATCAATCGCCTTGCGTGCCACTCCATCCAGCATTGCAGTCCTCACTTCATAATGTGCTTGATGCCCTAATACACTTGTAGAACATGCGTATCTGATAGATATTCAAGTGCAACTCAATTCGAGTTTATCCAAGTGTGAAAGTCGGCCCGTGTATTCAGTGACCACATTTGACATCGAAGTCATTGCCGAGCCTTGGTACCGGGTTGATCAATCCGATCCAGATAGCAATCGCTATGTCTGGTCCTACCGCATCACCATCATCAACCGCTCAGAGCGGACCGTTCAGTTAAACACCCGCTACTGGCGCATCCTTGATGCCACCGGCCATGTCGAAGAAGTGCGCGGGCCGGGCGTCGTTGGCGATCAGCCCATTTTAGGCCCCGATGACAGCTACCAATATGTCTCCGGCTGTCCACTGCCGACATCGTCAGGCACCATGGTCGGGCATTATGATTTTGTCGATGAACAAGGCGAAGGTCTGCGCGTGGCAATTCCGGCGTTTTCGTTGGATATACCGGACCAGAAACGGGTACTGAATTAGTTTAAGCGGCTATGATTTCACAAACTCTTCCGGCGCAAACACATACGTCGTCGAGCAAAACTCGCACGCCACGGAAATCTCGCCGTCTTCGATGCTATCTTTGATTTCCTCAGCACTAAATCCGGACAGCACGCCGTGGATGTGCTCGCGTGAGCAAGCGCATTTGTCGAAAACTTTTGTGGGCGGATAGGCCACGACGCCACGCTCGCTGAACAGGCGGTACAGCAATAACTCGACGCTGACTTCTGGGTCCACCAATTCAGCGGGCGCGATGGTGGCCATCAATGCCTGAACTTCGACCCAGCTGTCATCGTGAGAGTGCTGGCTGTCACCATTATCACCATCGCCGCCATGTAGGTCTGGGATCCGCATACGCTCGGTGGATTCGGGCAGGAACTGAGCGATAATACCGCCAGCTCGCCACGATGATTTGACTTCGCCGGACTCTGTTCGTTCTAACAACTTGGCAGTCGCCAATCGCACATCAGTTGGAATTTGTTCGGATTGGCGGAAGTAAGTTTTAGCGACGTCTTCCAGCGATGACCCATCCAATGGCACGATACCTTGATAGCGCTGCGTGAATTCGCCTTGGTCAACGGTCATCGCCAAAATGCCCATGCCAAGCAATTCTTCTGGTGATGTTTTGCCAGCGGCAACCGCTTCAGCCAAGCGTGTCTCGTCAAAGCGCGCATAGGCCCGCACTGCATCTGGCGTGCGAAAATCTGCAACCAGCAACTCTACCGGTCCATCGGTTTTGGTTTGCAAAATGAACTTGCCGTCAAACTTCAATGATGTGCCAAGGATGACCGCCAAGACCACCATTTCAGCGACGAGTTTTGCGACGGGTTCAGGATAATTATGCCGCCCGAGTATACCGTCCAAAACGCCACTCAATTGAACAGCGCGGCCGCGTGCATCCAGCGCATTCACTTGAAATGGCACAACGGCATCATCGCCGGCAGATGGCAGTGTCTCACTGGCGATCATTTATTTGCTGCCCTCAAGGCACCACGCCAGCACTGCTTTTTGCGCATGCAGCCGATTTTCAGCCTCATCAAATACGACCGACTGCGGACCGTCGATCACACTGTCTGTCACCTCTTCGCCGCGATGTGCTGGCAGGCAATGCATAAACAGGGCATCTTTGGCCGCCTTTGCCATGAGTTCTTCATTGACTTGATAAGGCTGAAACACATTGTGGCCGCGGGCTTTGGATTCTTGACCCATTGACACCCAGCAATCTGTCACCACGCAATCCGCATTTCGCACAGCGTTAGCAGCATCGTTGCCCATATCAATATTTGCGCCATGAGCGCGTGCCCACTCGACATATTTTGAATGCGGCTCGGAGCCTTTTGGCGCTGCTACATTGACGTTGAAACCAAATTGCGCCGCGCCCTCCATCAGCGAATGCAGCACATTGTTGCCGTCACCAGACCAAGCAAAAGTTTTACCTTTCACGGGGCCGCGATGCTCTTCATAGGTCATGATATCTGCCATAATTTGGCATGGGTGCGTATCATCGGTCAGGCCGTTGATCACTGGCACTGTCGCGTTTTCTGCTAGTTCCAACATGCGTGCATGATCGGTCGTGCGGATCATGATGATGTCGACATAGCGCGATAGAACCTTTGCCGTGTCGGCAATGGTTTCGGAGCGACCAAGCTGCATTTCCGAACCCGTCAGCATGATGGTTTCGCCGCCCAATTGGCGCATACCAACATCGAAGGAAACGCGGGTGCGGGTGGATGGCTTATCAAAAATCATCGCCAGCACTTTGCCTTCAAATGGCCTGCCAGCTTTGCCGGATTTCTGCAATGCTTTCAGTCGCTTCCCATTATCCATGATGGTGCGCAGATCGCTTGCGCTCAGCGCGGATAGATCGGTAAAATGCCGTATGGTTTTGGCCATGGTTAGCTTGCTTTCCGCTCTGCAGAATGGGTTGGATTGGCCGCCTGCGTGATTTCCCGCGCCACGGTTTCAATGCCTGTCAAGGCGAGGTTTATTTCATCCGCCGTCACAGTCAGCGGCGGCAATAGGCGCAGCGCATTGTCGCCAGCGACAACGGTCAAAACGCGATTGTCACGCAGCCGGTTCATCACTTCAACATTGGGCACAACGCATTTCAAACCGCATAGAAGGCCAGAACCGCGCACATCCGAAAACACGTTTGGAAAGCGATCGACGATTGAGGCAAGTCCCTGCTTGAACAGGTTCGCCATATCATTGACGTGCTCGAGAAACCCATCATGCAACATGACATCCATCACAGCATTGCCCACCGCCATCGCCAGCGGATTGCCGCCGTATGTTGTACCGTGTGTGCCCGGCGTCATGCCTTTGGCAGCCTCGTCTGTGGCTAAACAAGCACCGAGCGGAAAGCCGCCGCCAATGCCCTTGGCTGCCGCTAAAATATCTGGCGTAATGACCGCCCATTCGTGCGCAAACAGTTTGCCTGTGCGCCCAGCGCCGCATTGCACTTCGTCGAAAATCAGCAGTAAACCATGGTCATCACACAATTGGCGCAAAGCACGCAGGCTGTCATTTCCCAGCGGACGAATGCCGCCTTCGCCTTGTACTGGCTCGACGAGAATGCCAGCCGTCTCAGGTCCGATCAGCTGCTTAACCGCTTCAATGTCTCCAAAAGGAACTTGGTCAAACCCTTCAACCTTCGGACCAAACCCTTCGAGATATTTGGCTTGTCCGCCTGCTGCGATGGTCGCCAAAGTGCGCCCATGAAACGCACCTTCCATCGTGATGATGCGGTAGCGCTCAGATTGCCCGTTGACATAGTGATAGCGCCGCGCGGTTTTGATCGCGCACTCTAACGCCTCGGCGCCAGAGTTGGTGAAAAATACTTTATCGGCAAAGGAATGGTCGGTGATTTTTTGCGCCAGCTCTTCTTGTCCTGGAACCTCATAGAGATTGGAGACGTGCCAAAGATTTTCGGCTTGCGTTTTCAGCGCGTCCACAAGGCGCGGATGAGAATGACCGAGTGAATTGACCGCAATACCTGCGGCAAAATCCAAGTATCGGTTGCCTTTTTCGTCAATAAGCCACACGCCCTCGCCCTTCACAAAGCGAAGCTTTGCGCGCGCAAAGGTTTTATACAATGTTTCACCGGCGATATTATCTGTCACTGACTTGATCCTGCCAAACCAAAAAACAAAAGACCGCCCTTCCGGCGGCCCTTGAGGGTTTCAATATCGTGTTTTGCAGCGGAAATGTCAACAAAACGGTTTCATCGGAACACGGATTGGATTGACCCCGTCGCTTAGACACGCCTGTTTCATGCTTGAACCTAAAAAAGCCGCTTTAGCGGAACATTTACATCCCATTCGTCGCAAAAACTCTAACTTGTTCACACATCAAGTAAAGCTGAATGGTATTTTGACGCCAACTTCAAACCAACTTGGGGAAAACTTCAAAAAGTTGAGTCCTGTGTCTTTCTGACTCTTGTCACGGAGTCTGCAATAATTGTAGTTTCAAATTCAGTAAAACTACATATCGCGTGGCGGTTCCAGTCCTGATTACAGATGTTGTGTGTACCGGTCGTTTTGTCGGCTGGCCTGTAGGGATTCGGAATCACGGCGGGGAATTGGAGAAGACTATGAATTGGACAGATGAACGCGTTGAACAGCTGCGCAAGCTTTGGGCCGAAGGTTTGAGCGCCAGCCAGATCGCAGCACAAATGGGCGGCGTGACGCGCAACGCGGTGATTGGTAAAGTCCATCGTCTCAAGCTATCCAGCCGTGGAAAATCAACGGCTTCACAGCCTCGTGCAAAAAAGACAATGAATGCGGCCACGGCCCAACCACGTCAAACAACTACTCCCCGCGCTTCGAGCGGTGGATCAAGCCGTGGCGGCGGTGGTGGCGGCACGCATGCGATAGGCGCGACTGCGTTGAAATCAGAATATCGGACCAATGCAATTTCTGCGCAGGTACTCGAGTTTGCGCCTGCCTTGGTGGCACCAGAGCCGAAGAAGTTGATGCTGGTTGAATTGTCCGAGCGCACTTGTAAGTGGCCGATTGGGGACCCTATGGCAGCAGACTTTAACTTCTGCGGCGTGGATTCTGGTGAAAGCGGGCCTTATTGCCAGTATCACGCCAAGCTTGCATACCAGCCAGCCTCAGAGCGCCGCCGCGTCCGTTAAATTATACTTGCTCGATTGAATAGCCCGCGCCGCGCACTGTGCGCAGCGGGTCACGTTCTTTACCGCGATTGATTGCTTTGCGCAGGCGTCCGATGTGTACATCGACCGTGCGGTCGTCGACATAAATATTCTGGCCCCAGACATTGTCCAGCAACTGTTCGCGTGAAAACACGCGGCCGGGCGCTTGCATGAAAAACTCAAGCAGTCGAAACTCTGTCGGTCCAAGCTTCAATTCGCGGCCATCTCGGCGTGCGCGATGGGTTTCGCGGTCGAGTTCAATTTCCGCGACTTTCAAAACATTGGAAACCGTCTCCGGTTTTAGACGGCGCAGCAAGGCCTTGACGCGCGCCATCAGTTCGGGCGTTGAAAATGGTTTGACAACATAGTCGTCGGCACCCGTTGCCAGCCCGCGCACACGTTCACTCTCTTCACCGCGTGCGGTCAGCATAATGATGGGAATGCGGCGCGTTTCTGGCCAAGCTCTTAAACGACGGCACAATTCCAAACCTGAAACGCCTGGCAGCATCCAATCCAATATTGCCAAATCCGGCACTTGCTCGCGTAAGCCCGTTTCCGCATCATCACCGCGGGCATAGCTTTCCACCTTGTAGCCTTCGGATTCCAGATTATAGCGCAACAATATGTTCAGTGCTTCCTCGTCCTCGACGATTGCAATACGCGGCGCGTATGAGGATGCACTGGCTTTTGTCGGTTGCATCACGGAGCGACATCCATGGAGATTGTATGGCTTGCGTCTTCATTGGTTCGCTCTGAAGCCATTTGATTGCCAGTTGCTATATAAAACACTGTTTCTGCAATGTTGGTGGCATGATCGCCAACGCGCTCTAGGTTTTTGGCACAGAACAACAAATGCGTGCAGGCGGTGATGTTGCGCGGATCTTCCATCATGTAGGTCAGCAGTTCGCGAAACAGGGACGTATAGAGCGCATCGATTTCTTCATCGCGATCACGCACAGCAGACAAGCGATCAACGGAGTGTGAGGCATAGGCATCCAACACATCTTTTAACTGGGTCAATGCCAATTCAGCCAATGTCTCAATGCTGCGATTGAGCTTGCCAGGATGGCGACCCTCTGCGACCGCAAAAGAACGTTTGGCAATATTTTTACCCATATCGCCGATGCGTTCAATGTCGTTTGAAATGCGGATAGCGCCAACGATTTCGCGCAAATCCACCGCCATTGGTTGGCGACGCGCAATTGTCATAATTGCCTTGTCTTCGATTTCGCGCTGGGCATTGTCGAGAAATTTGTCTTCAGCAATGACCACTTGCGCCAACTTGGCATCACCTTTGGTCAGGGCCTTCACCGAGCGCTCAATCATGCGTTCCGCATGGCCGCCCATTTCAGCGATTTTGCCAACTAGAAAATTCAATTCATCATCATATGAACGGACGGTGTGTTGTGTAGCCATTTTGGTTTTCCTTTTGTCCGCGTTTAGCCAAACCGGCCAGTGATATAGTCTTGCGTGCGTTTTTGTGTCGGATTTGAGAACATCATTTCTGTTGGGCCCTCTTCCACCAAATCCCCCAAATGGAACATGGCAGTGCGCTGCGAAACGCGCGCAGCTTGTTGCATGGAGTGCGTCACAATTACGATCGTGTAGTTTTCACGCAGTTCATCGATCAACTCTTCGACCTTCGCGGTCGCAATTGGATCAAGCGCCGAGCAAGGCTCATCCATTAGAATAACGTCTGGATTGACTGCAATTGCACGCGCGATGCACAGGCGCTGTTGTTGACCACCTGAAAGTCCGGTGCCTGGATTTGACAGGCGATCTTTGGCTTCTTCCCACAGACCTGCTTTACGCAAACTGGTTTCAACAACTTCATCAATTTCGGATTTGGTACGCACCAATCCATGAATACGTGGGCCATAGGCTATGTTTTCGTAGATCGACTTGGGAAATGGATTCGGCTTTTGGAACACCATCCCAACACGTGCGCGCAGCTGCACAACATCAAGTGCTTTGTCGTAAATATCTTTGCCATCAATTTCGATGCTGCCTGTGACGCGGCAAATTGGAATGGTGTCATTCATCCGATTGATCGTGCGCAGAAAAGTCGATTTTCCGCAACCCGATGGTCCGATGAATGCGAATACTGCGCGCTCAGGGATATCAATTGATAAGTCTTTAATGGCGATTTTTTCACCATAATAGACGTTCACATTGCGTGCTTTAATTTTGATCGACGGCGCAGGCTTTACGCCTTGCGATGCGACGGGAGTTTGAACCATTGCGTCCATTTTTTTCCTCATGAGCCACACATTACCAGCGGCGTTCAAAACGTTTGCGAAGATAGATTGCGACCGCGTTGAGTGCAAATAATACACACATCAAAATGATGATTGCGGCGGCGGTGCGAGACTGGAAACCAAGTTCCGGCAAATCCGACCATAGATAAATCTGCACCGGCAAAAGCGTGGCAGCATCCGTGAAGCTTCCCGGAACGTCGACGATGAAAGCCACCATGCCGATCATCAGCAACGGCGCTGTTTCGCCAAATGCACGCGCCACACCGAGAATAGTTCACGTCAAAATTCCGGGCACTGCAAGCGGTAGAACATGGTGGAAAACAGCCTGCTGATGAGAGGCACCGACGCCAAGTGCGGCTTCTTTGATGGATGGTGGAACCGAGCGAAACGCTGCCCGTGCGGCAATGATAATGGTTGGCATCACCAGCAGGGCCAGCACCAAGCCGCCCACCAAAGGCGCAGAGCGTGGCATTCCAAAGAAGTTGAGGAAAACGGCCAAACCAAGCAAGCCAAAGATGATGGATGGAACAGCAGCCAAATTGTTGATGTTGACCTCAATAAAGTTGGTCAGCGGGCCTTTGCGGGCAAATTCTTCCAAATAGACCGCAGCCGCAATACCAATCGGCAAGCTGATGGCGAGCGTAATAATAATGGTCAAGATGGACCCGAACAAAGCGCCGCGAATACCCGCCAGTTCTGGTTCACGCGAGTCGCCTGATGATAGCAATCGCCAAGATAAGCCCTTATTGATGCGGCCTTGGCCCTGCAGCGTTTCAAGTACTGCCACCTGTTTATCATTGACGCGTCGATCCGCTTCAATCTTGTCCAGCTTAACGTGTGTCCAGTTGGCCGCAGCGATTGTACCTAACGCTGTTGGTGCTATTAACGGTTCGGCTAAAAGCTTGTCAGCAGCAACGGACTTAATACGCAGGCCACCATTGTTGAACAATAAAATTTCCCGCTCTTCAATGCCAGCCAACGCGCCGGTGATTGCATAGCCTTCTCCGTCTTGCACGACTGTCAAATCACCTGAGCCGTTTGCCTTAGAAACGCCTGCTTGACTGCCCTTGAAATATAGATCCGCGTCGCCGCTCAGCAGCAATTCAGTATCAATTGTCTGGCCGATGAGGGCGGTGTCGCCGACAACTTTTTTGCGCAAATCATCGCCTGCTCCGCTTGACAAAATACTCAGCAGTTCTTTGCGATCCGTGCGTGATGACATGCTTGGCAACACACCCTTCAGCGCATCCTTGGCTATCGTGCCATAGTCACCGGCCATCGGTTTGGCAGCGTCTACCTTGTCTGCCGATACTGTCACTGGCAGTGTTACGGTATGCTCAAAAAAAGCTGGCATGCCTTTGCTGACAATGTCGTATACCAACAGCGCCAAGAACAATGCGGTAATGCCCAGCGAGATTAGACCATAAGCGCGAAACCGACGCTCAGCGCGATAGCGCTTGGCAACCAAATCGGAACTCACGTTAACAACGCGCGAAGGTGAGGAGCTTGCGATCTCAGTCATATTGTTCCCGATACTTTTGAACGACGCGCAGTGCGACATAATTGAGAGCGAGGGTGATCAAGAACAGCACCAAGCCAAGAGCGAAGGCTGAGAGCGTTTTTGCAGAGTCAAATTCTTGATCGCCAACAAGAAGCGTTGCGATTTGAACTGTGATCGTCGTTACAGCTGCCAAGGGATTGAAAGACAAATACGCTGCCAAACCGATGGCCGGTGACTAT
>JBGTAU010000093.1:0-3285 GCA_041749675.1 Rhizobiaceae bacterium
GCGGTCGCCATTTTGTCAACGCGCGAAGACGGCATCTTGGCAGGTGTTGATTTTGTCCGCTCAGCATTCCGCCTGACTGACCCCTCGATTACCGTTGAAACTTTTAAAGCAGATGGTGACAAGCTCAAAGGCGGCGAAGTCATTTGCCGCGTTGAAGGCCCCGCACGTTCGGTGCTTTCGGGTGAGCGCGTTGGCTTGAACTTCATGATGCACCTTTCCGGCATCGCCACATATACGTCCGATTTTGCCGCTGAAATTGCCCATACCAAAGCCCGCGTGACCTGCACCCGCAAAACCTTGCCGGGTCTGCGCGCATTCGCAAAATACGCGGTTCGCTTAGGCGGCGGATCGGTACATCGCTATGGTTTGGACGATGCAATCCTCATCAAAGACAACCACATCGCCGTCTGCGGCGGCGTCAAAGAGGCGATCCGTGCTGGCAAAGCCTATGCGGGACATTTGGTCAAAGTGGAATGCGAAGTCACTTCGCTCGAACAGCTTAAAGAGGCACTGGCAGAAAATCCTGATGTGATTCTCCTCGACAATATGTCGCCAGAACTGCTTGAAAAGGCAGTGAAAATCAACAACGGCCAAGTGGTGCTGGAGGCCTCCGGCGGCATTTCTCTGAAAACCATTCGCGCGGTCGCCGAAACGGGTGTTGATTTCATATCCACATCAAAAATCACCATGGCCGCACCGACACTGGATGTTGGTTTGGATGTCGAGGTGAAATAATCGGATGGCGTCGTTGCTTGCCCCCCTCATCTGCCCGTCGGCATCTTCTCCCCATGGAAGTCATGGGGAGAAGACGGCTAACTGCCGACAGGCAGATGAGGGGAATGCGCCGCAACACCCAACAATCCTTCACACTTTGGGGCTCGCACAATGAAAGTCCACGCCACCATTGCAGGCCTTCGCGCTGCCATCCAACCCCTGAAACGCGCAGGCAAAATCATCGGTGTTGTGCCCACTATGGGTTTTCTCCACGTCGGCCACATGGAACTCGTGAAGGCTGCCAAGACGCATTGCGACATTGTCATAACAACCATCTTCGTCAATCCAACCCAATTTGCTGCTAATGAAGATCTCTCGACTTATCCGCGCGATCTAGACCGCGATCTGGCAATGCTGAAAGCCGAAGGCGCGGACTTTGTTTTCACACCCGATGTTGGCGAAATGTACCCTGGCAACGAAGAAACCATTGTCGAAACCACCAAACTATCAAAAGTGCTGATGGGCAAAATTCGTCCCGGCCATTTTCGCGGCGTTGCCACCGTCTGTTCGAAACTGTTCAATATTACTCTGGCTGACAAAGCATTTTTCGGCGAGAAAGATTTTCAGCAAGTGGCCGTCATCAAGCGCATGGCGGCCGATCTCAACATGCCTTTGGATATTGTCCCGGTTCCAACAGTTCGCGAAAAAGACGGGCTGGCTTGTTCGTCGCGCAATGTACGGCTAACGCCGGACGATCGCAAAGCAGCGGTGGTGCTTTCGCAGTCGCTCAATCGGGCAGGGGCGTTGATCGCCGCTGGCGAGCGGTCGATTTCCAGACTCCGCAAGGCTGTGCATGATGTGCTGAAATCCGAGCCGCGCGGTATCATTGAGGCGGTGGACATCCGCGATGCAGCCTCGTTGCAGCCGGTCGCGGGACGCGTAGCAGCCCCGATTGTGCTGCTGTTGACCGTCAAGTTTGGAGCCGTTCGTCTTATCGACAACCGCGTCTATACGCCCTAGGGTACTTTCATTATTGATCGAGGATCGTCCATGAGCATTGAGCCAACCACCCGCCGCCTAACTGCCCCAGACATTCGTGCCCGCAAAGGCGGAACGCCAATTGTTTCGCTGACGGCCTATCACGCCCACACAGCTGCAATCGTTGATAAGTTTGCTGACTTTATGCTGGTTGGTGATAGCCTGGGCATGGTGATGCACGGTATGGATTCCACCATTGGCGTGCCGCTTGATTTGATGATCATGCATGGCCGCGCAGTGGTGCGCGGGTCAAAGCAAGCGCTCGTCGTGGTCGATATGCCATTTGGAACCTATGAAGAAAGTCCGGCAGAAGCCTTTCGCAATGCCGCCAAAATCATGAAAGAGACCGCTTGCGGCGCGGTGAAACTGGAAGGCGGCAAACGTATGGCCGAAACCATCCGCTTTCTTGCCGAACGCGGCATTCCAGTGATGGCGCACATTGGGCTCACGCCGCAGGCGATCAACACGATGGGCGGTTTTAAGACCCAAGGGCGTGATCCCGCCCATTGGCCGCTGATCAAGGAAGATGCGCGCATGGTCGCAGAGGCAGGCGCGTTCGCAGTGGTACTGGAAGGCATCGTCGAGCCGCTGGCAGCAGAGATTACTCGTGAATGCCCAATCCCGACCATTGGCATCGGCGCATCCAAAGAGTGCGATGGGCAGATTTTGGTGCTTGAAGACATGTTGGGCTTAAACCCACGGGTGCCAAAGTTTGTGAAGAAATATGGCGCAGTCGGAGACGCCATTGAAGCTGCCGTTGCCGCGTACGCAGCCGATGTAAAATCTCGCGCATTCCCGACAGAGGATCAAGTTTACACTCTGAAGAAGCAAGGAAATTGACAGTATGAAAGGCCTATTCATCGCGCTGGTATTTGCAATTTTCTCAAGCCAAGCATTTGCCGGCTCACCGATGGAGGCTGTACAATTTTTCTATAATGACCCTGGCGAAGAACTAAACATTGCCAACATCAACCGGTTCACCGGAGCGGCCAAAGCGGTTTTGGAAGCGGCTGATAAAACCACAGAAAGCTCTGATGGTCCTTGCATTAATTTCATGCTCTCGGTCGATGGGCAGGATTTTGATGAGAACGAAATCAAAAAATCTTTGGACATGATGGAAACGAAGGCTGGCGATCAAGCAACAGTGATTGCCAAGTTCGTCTCATTTGACGCGCCAATGGAGATTATGTGGCTGTTGGAATTGGTTGACGGCGATTGGAAGATTTACGATATTTCGTCCAAAACCGGTGAATGGACACTTTCCAAGTTCGCATGTGGACAGCCTGCACAATGAAGTTCCTATAAACTTTGATAAAACTGTCACTTGGCTTTCAGTCCGTGTGCAGCTATAGACGCGCCACCTCAACAGATTTGCCTGAAACGGGAACAGCGGAAGTGATTTTCTGCTCTCAAAAGGCGCAACACGAAGGAAAACAAAATGGCGATTGAACGCACTTTCTCAATGATCAAACCAGACGCTACCCGTCGCAACCTCACCGGTGCAATCACCAAGATGCTCGAAGATGCAGGTCT
>JBGTAU010000094.1:0-2659 GCA_041749675.1 Rhizobiaceae bacterium
AACGTCAATACCATCAACGAAATCGCCAATTTCCACGCGCAGCTGTCGCGCGAGCGGGAGGACATCAGGGAACGCATTGCCCTGATCAATCAGTCGCTGACGCAGATCGACTACAACCCCGGCCGCTTCATCGTGCTGGAATCGCAGCCGACGCCGGATGCCGACATTCGCGACTTCCAGAGCGAACTGCGCGCCTGCACCGAAAACTCGTTTACCGATTCGCAAGATGCGCAATATTCCGAAGCCAAGTTCATCCAGGTCAAAAATATCATCGACCGTTTCCGGGGTCGCGACGGGCAATCTGAAATGGATAAACGGTGGACCGCAAAAGTCACCGATGTCCGCCACTGGTTCATCTTCGGCGCCAGCGAGCGTTACCGGGAAGACGGTGCCGAGCATGAGCATTACTCCGACTCCGGCGGCAAATCCGGCGGGCAAAAGGAAAAGCTGGCCTACACCATTCTCGCCGCCAGTTTGGCTTACCAGTTCGGGCTCGAATGGGGCGCGGTGCGCTCGCGCTCCTTCCGCTTTGTCGTGATTGACGAAGCCTTCGGGCGCGGTTCCGACGAATCTGCGCAATACGGCTTGAAGCTGTTTGCCCAACTCAATCTGCAACTGCTCATCGTCACCCCCCTGCAAAAAATCCACATCATTGAGCCACACGTCGCCAGTGTTGGCTTCGTGCATAACGAAAACGGCAGTGACTCGAAATTGCGCAATCTGTCGATAGAGGAATATCGGGAAGAGAAAGCGCGCGCAGGAAGCAAGCCATGAACCCGCAGCAAGATGCCCTGTTGGGCGATATCAAAGTCCTGATTGAACAAGCGCGCCATACTGCCGCCCGTTCCATCAACACCTTGCAAGTGCGCGTTAATTTTGAGATAAGCCGGCGCATTGTTGAAGAAGAACAACGCGGTGCAAATCGGGCAAAGTATGGCACCCAATTAGCTGAAGAATTGACCACGGCGTTTGGCACGGGGTTTTCCCATCGAAACCTGGATTACATGCGTAAGTTTTTTCTAACTTACCGTGATCGCTTTGCCCCAATTTCGCAGAAACCTTCTGCGAAATTGGGAGAACCCAAGATAGAGCAGAAGGCATAGCAGCACCCCCTTACCCAAACCCGAAATCCGAAATCCGAAGAACGATGCAACCGTCAAAATGGACCGCCCCACATGATCTTCGTCAGCAGGTTTTGCGTAGCTGGGAAAAGGGTGAGCTGCTTGGCAATCCGAGTTTCCCAAAACGCCTGACGCTAAAAACGCCAACTGCCAAGGAGTTGCGCGACCACTTTGACGCAGTTCGCATCTGGAGCCAGTTGCTGCGCGACTTGCCGCACATTCGCCTGGAAATGCGCGATTTCCGGCATCATGTTTTTGGTCAAAACGCGCTCCCTGACAAGGTCTGGATCGACGATGCGGCGAGCGCCATCGCGCTGATCGGCAAACAGAAAGAAGCACACATTTTTGGGCAAATTTGCACGTCGACCGCAACACAGCAACCGAAACTACTCCCCTGGTTGAACAAGCGACCGTTACGCGCCCTTGAACTCGCGGACATCTGGGAAAAACTGCTCATCGTCATCGATTGGCTACAAGCCCATCCCCGGCCCGGCATTTATCTCCGGCAAATGGATATTCCTGGCATTCATACCAAATTTGTCGAAGCCAATCGCGGCGTACTGAGTGAAATGCTCGACCTTATCTTGCCGCCAGAAGCGATCGACAGCACGGCCACTGGCACCAGTCAGTTCAACCGGCGCTACGGTTTTCTCGACAAGCCGGAGCGCATTCGTCTGCGCTGGCTCGACCCCGCTTGCGCTCCCCTGCCCGCACTGGCCGGCAGTGATCTGACGCTGGATGCAGCCTCCTTCGGCCACTTGAATCCAGCGGTCAAGCGCGTTTTTATTACCGAAAACGAAATCAACTTCCTGGCCTTCCCGCCAGTGGAAAACTCGCTGCTGATTTTTGGGGCGGGCTATGGCTTTTCAGTGCTCACTCAAGCCACTTGGCTAGACGATTGCCAAATTTACTATTGGGGCGACATCGACACGCATGGCTTCGCCATCCTCGACGAACTGCGCAGCCACTTTTCGCATGTGCAATCCTTGTTGATGGATCGGCAAACCCTACTCGCCAACCGTTCTTTGTGGGGCGAAGAGGGATCTCCACTGAGTCGTGACCTATCCCGGCTAACAGCCGATGAACAAGCGCTCTACAGCGATCTGCGCAGTCAGCTTTTTGGGGGAAACCTGCGTCTAGAACAGGAGCGGATCGCTTTTCATCTTGTGAAAAACGCGCTGGATTCGCTTGGCCGATGAGACGCGGCAGACAAGCTTTCACGTTGTAGGCGCACAGCGCCAAGGCGTCCCTATCGCTTATTCAATCGCCGCACAATCTCGCCAAACAGCGGTCGGGCATTGACGTTTTCCTGCGCGCAATCGGCCTGCAGATCGCCGAGCATTTTCAGTATTTTTTGATCGTCGACCGCAACAGGGCAGCGTTCCAGCAATTCTTCCAGCAAGCAGGAAAAGGCTCGCACTTCGATGCGCTGCAAAGCCTCGGCCGTTGCCCGGTCTTCGGCGGCAACGAAGGATGCGGCGCCAAAATCGCCGAGCAAGGCTTGTCCATCCGCCCCATGCAGGATGTTGTGCGCGTAG
>JBGTAU010000095.1:0-3961 GCA_041749675.1 Rhizobiaceae bacterium
CGAACCCGCCCCGCCGCAGGACGTTGTGACTTTTTGCGCCGATCTGATGGGCATCGCCCCACCGCCTGAAATTGCCTATGATGAAGCAAATATGTCAGCGATGGCGCGCTCGTTTTATGGCGAGGTCAAACGAGTTTCCAATGAAAAATTGCGAGCCACCGGCTATCATTTCACAAATCCCGATTATCGCACCGCCTTCACAAAAATGTGGGAGGCAAATGCTTGGAAATAATGATAAATTAACCTTTTGGTAACCATACTTGACCATCCACACTTATATGAATTCTTTGCGTTGGAGCATGGCAAATGAAATCGCAAATTTTACGATTTGTTCGAGTGACACTGGCACTTACCATTGGGTTAGCCAGTGGCAATTCTGCTTTGGCGCAAGACTCTACACCTGCTAAAGAATTGTTCGGTGCAATCAAACTGCCTGCGGTTTCTGCGCCAGCGGCTGCTGGGTTCTACTCAAAAGGCTGCGTCACAGGTGCGATTGCTGTGCCAGTTGATGGTCCTGCTTGGCAAGTCATGCGGCTTTCGCGCAATCGGCGCTGGGGCCATCCTGACCTTATTAAGATCGTCGAAAAACTTGCTTTGGATGGTCAAAAGGTTGGATGGAATGGGCTTTTGGTTGGTGATATTTCGCAACCGCGCGGCGGCCCGATGTTGACGGGGCACGCTTCCCATCAAATCGGCTTGGACGCAGATATTTGGCTGACACCGATGCCGAACCGGCGTTTGAGTGAAGATGAACGCGAAAAATTGTCAGCAACATCAATGCTTAAGGGCAATGGCTTGTTTGTTGATCCGGACATTTGGACGCCGGGCCAGGCGGCAATTTTGAAGACCGCGGCGAGCTATCCGCAGGTTGAACGCATTTTGGTGCATCCGGGCATTAAGAAAAAGTTATGCGATACAGTCAAAGGCGACCGCGCTTGGCTTTCTAAAGTTCGACCCTATTGGGGGCATAATTATCATTTCCATATGCGCATAAAATGCCCGCAAGGCTCACCCAATTGCCGTGGCCAAGAGGCTGTCGCCAAAGGTGATGGGTGCGGAGATGCTCTGTCTTGGTGGTTTACTGATGAACCTTGGCGACCAGCGAAAAAAACTGACAAACCTACCAAGCCGAAGAAGCAGGTTTTGTTGAAAGACCTACCGCCAGTTTGCGCTACAATTCTGAACGCACCCGGTCCAAAATCTGCCGAAGAAGTCACCTTGGGCAACGGTGGCTAAGGCAGGTGACGACTTTGCAATGCCGCTCCAATTGTTTATAGGCGAAGACTGAATAAATTCGGCCTTAGAAAAAATTGGAATGTCGCTTGCGGTTGGCTTTGATTGCTCATGATCAAAAAAAGGATGACATGGTGGCGTTTGCTGTCATGAACCTCAAACTTTTGCAATCTCATGAATTTGTTGCAACGGGCACAACAGGTGGATTGATCAAACAAGCTTGCTCTCAACTCAAAATCAAACGCTTGAAAAGTGGTCCACTCGGTGGAGATCTACAAATCGGTGCGTTGATTGCTGAAGGCAAGGTCGATGGCTTGATTTTCTTTGTCGATCCGTTGACACCAATGCCTCATGACGTGGACGTAAAAGCACTGATGCGTGTTGCATTGGTTTACGATATTCCAATGGCACTAAACAAAGCGACAGCTGAACTTTTGCTTGATACTTTGTTGAAATCGCCGACCAAACCCAAGGCCGCTAAAGGTCACAGGAAACAAGATGGCTGAGGCAATGATGGGTTTTGAATTTCCAGTATTAGTGGGCGACATTGGTGGTACGAATGCCCGCTTTGCGCTGATTGAGTCAGCCAATAGTGAGCCGCAAAGTTTTGCGAATGTCCAAACATCAGACTTTTCTAATATTGACATTGCGATCTTAGAATCGATTTTGCCGCAAACCAAAGTGCGCCCGAAAACGGCTATTTTAGCGATTGCCGGGCCTATTTCCGGCGATGAAATCGAATTGACCAACTGTCTGTGGGTGGTGCGCCCTTGGGTGATGATGGACGTACTTGGCCTTAAAGAAATTGTTGTGATCAATGATTTTGAAGCACAAGCGTTGGCAGTTGCCTCGCTGGGCAAAGAACATTTGCTACAAATCGGTGGTGGCGAGGCAATCGACGGCGCAAGCCGTGTGGTGCTTGGCCCCGGCACGGGACTTGGTGTTGCAGGGTTGGTGCGAACCGGAACGAGCTGGCTACCAATCCCAGGCGAAGGTGGTCATGTAGACATGGGTCCGCGCACGCCGCGAGACTATGAGATTTTCCCATATATTGAATTGTTAGAAGGTCGCATTTCCGGTGAACAAATATTGTGTGGGCGCGGCTTGGTCAGCCTTTATCGTGCTATATGCACAGCCGACGGACTTGCTGCAATTCACACTGAACCTAAGCAAGTGACGGAAGCTGCTGTTTCGGGCAGTGATCCCTCGGCACAAGAGGCAGTCGAATTGTTTGCGGTGTATTTGGGGCGCTTGGCTGGTGATTTAGCGCTGATATTTATGGCGCGAGGCGGCGTTTATCTCTCGGGCGGCATCGCTCAGAAAATAGTGCCCGTGTTGCAGAACGGCGGAATGCGAGCCGCTTTTAACGACAAGGCACCGCATTCGCAGTTTATGAAAGCAATACCGGTGTTTGTCATGACGCACCCGCTTGCCGCGGTCGCAGGGCTATCAGCTTACGCCTGCAATCCACAAAGTTTCAACCTCAACCTTCACGGCAAACGCTGGAACCAGACTGCTTGACCTTGAGCCGATACAAGCACTATCTGCACAAGCAACAGACACAGGTCGAACGGATAATTTTTGGTGAGCAATAAAAGTCACAAGCGCCAAGATTTGTTGCTCAATTCCTGGGCAATGGTGAAGCGCATTTTTCGCGAGAATGGGCGAGACTATATCGGCACCTATGCGGTGGCAATCACCGCACTGTTGTTCATATCGTTATCGACGGCATTTGTTGCTTGGATTATGCGCGACATCATCAATGAGATTTTTTACGAGCGCCGCAAAGATCTGATTGTCGTGATCAGCTTGGCGGTGTTTCTCGCCTTTCTTTTGCGCGGTATCGCCTCTTATGTTCAAGCAGTTGGGTTGGCACGGGTCGGCAATAATTTGGCTGCACGCTATCAAAAGCGGGTATTTGAAAAGCTGATGAGCATGGATATGCGCTATTTCTCGTCCATCCATTCTGGGTCTTTGACGGCGCAAATAAACCAAAACGTAGCGGGCATTCGCGATATTTTGAACATAACTCTTACTTCCATCGCACGGGACATTGTCACCCTTGTGGCGCTTATTGGCGTGATGATTTACCAAGACCCAATACTGACCCTTATGTCGCTGCTTATCGGCCCACCATTGATCATTGGCGTCAGTCACCTTTCGCGCCGTGTGCGTTCTGTTACCCACGAAGCGATTGTTTTGAACTCAAGTTTACTTGGCTCTATTCAGGAAGCGACCCAAGGCGTTGCTGTGGTCAAAGCCTACACAATGGAAGACCAACTGGTGCAGCGCATTGACGGCCTTATTAAGCGCACGGAAGAGAGATCAAATAAAATTGCCGCGATTTCCGAACGCACGGCCCCTATTGCCGAAACCTTGGCGGGGTTTGCGGTGGCTTCTGTCATTGCTTACTCGGGATATCGCGCGGTCTATCAAGCCATACCTCCCGGCGCGACGTTTTCGTTCATCACGGCGCTGCTGCTCATTTATGATCCCATTCGGCGCTTAGCCCGCATGCAGCTCAACCTTGAGCGGGCGTTTGTAAATGCCAAAATGATTTATGATATTTTGGATTTAGACCCACGCCAACCTGACGCTTTAGATGCCACTGCGCTGTATGCTGGCGGTGGAGATATTTGTTTTTCCAATGTGGATTTTTTATACGAAGACGGCACGCCGGTTCTCAACAAAACAACATTCACCGCAAATGCCGGCAAAACCACAGCTA
>JBGTAU010000096.1:0-8092 GCA_041749675.1 Rhizobiaceae bacterium
ATTTTTAGCGACCGAGAAGCCACATATGACGCATGTTGTTTTGACGGGGCGCAATGCCAAAGATGAGTTGATTGAGATTGCGGATATGGTGACTGAGATGGAGCTGATTAAGCATCCGTTTCGATCAGGAGTGAAGGCGCAGATTGGGGTGGAATTCTAGTGTCTAACCGAAAATTCGCTCTGACGGCCAATTGATGCGATATTCTGCGCTTCCGGTACTCACGTACCGAAGTACGCTCCGTTCCGGTTCTCGAAAATCACACCACTTGTCTCTTCAAATCGAATTTTGGGCCAGACACTGGTCTGGTTTACCCGCGCCTACGGCTGGCCTTGTAGTAAAATGTATTACCGCCAGCAACGAGAACATAACGCATGTTTTTATAGGGGAACTTCATTCCGGCAACGTGGAAGAACATTACGTTCTTCGCTAATTTTGGATGACGTTTTCCGGCTAGGATGGCGTCGGCTAGTTGGGCTAGATCCGTAGTGTTGCCTTGCATTTTGCGAGACATGACGCCGGGGGCAAATTGGCGTTTTGCGCCGACGACGCCGCAGACATTTTTGCCCCACGCGCCGTGCGCTAAGCGGTGCATGACGACGGTACCGACCGCCAATTGACCATCAGTGCTGGAGCGATTGCTTTCGAAATACATCGCGCGCATGAGGCAGTCGCGGTCGCGATTTGAGCCTTTGACCGCGCGGTCGGTCACGGGTGCAGCATTTGCGACGTCCACAGCTTCATCGGGTATGGCTTTTTTTGTCGCAAGAGCAGCTGGTGCAGTGGTGCCGGTTTCTGGTGCAAAGGCGACTGTTTCGGCGACAACACCTTCTTCAACGGAAGCGGCGAGGCTGGCTTTGCCTTCTTCTGTTTCAGGGCGAGCGATGGGTGTTGGAGTGACTGTTAAGTCGGGCATTGGTGCAAAAGACTGCGCTGTTGTGTCAGCCGTGCTTGTGGTGGTGCAGCCTGAATTGAGCAGCAATGCTGCGCTGACGACCAATGCAAAAAATATCCGTTCGAACATTAAACCACCCCAGTTTCGACTTCCCTTAAGAGTATTTTGGGATGAAAATCAACCTTTGGTGCATCACTTAGCGTAATTAGCCAGTCACATCATGTGAACAAAAGCTTGGCGGCGAGCGCTAAACAGATGGTGACGAGCAAAGGTTTGATAATTTTTGCGCCGTTCTTCATGGCAAAATGCGCGCCCGTGCGCGCGCCGAAAAACTGGGCGAGGCCCATCAAAATGCCGATTTTCCACGAGATCGCACCTACAAACGAGAAAACGATGAATGCGCCAAGGTTGGATGCAAAGTTGAGTAGTTTTGTATGTGCGGTGGCTTTTAAGAGGCCGTATCCGGCGAGCGAGACAAAGGCCAGCATGAAGAAGGAGCCAGTGCCGGGGCCGAAAATGCCGTCATAGAAACCAATGGCTGGGATGATTGTAGCAGTGAAAACAAGTGGTGTGATGCGGGCGAGGCGGTCTTCGTCTGATATGTTTGGCTTGACTAGAAAATAGACAGCGATGGCGATCATGAGGAAGGGCAGAAGCGTGCGCAGAGCCTCGCTTGAAACGCGGGTGGCGATCAACGCGCCAATCGCGGAACCTGTGGCTGAAATGAGAAAGGGCCAGATTTGCTTTTTAACGTCGATGTGACCCTTGGAGGCGTAAGCATAAGTGGCACTGGCAGAGCCGAAGATGGATTGCAATTTGTTCGTGCCGAGAGCGACGACGGGGGGGAGACCTGCGAGTATCAATACGGGGACTGTTATCAGTCCGCCACCACCGGCGATGGCGTCGATAAAGCCGGCGATGAAGGCGGCGAGGACGAGTAGGGCGATGATGATTTCGGGAGTAAGGTGCATGATGCTTGGTAGCCGTTCAAGGTTAGCTCGGCAAGTGATTGAAGTTGCGATTAGCTGTCTGTCGCAATCCGCATGGCAAAGGGCGTGTTCCCGTTTGACCTTGGTGGCTTTGCAGATTAGAAACGCGATTACGACGGCGCCTGATTTCAGGCTCTGATGATCCTGCGGCGACTGACCCATATCGGGGGTTTGAAGCGGGGCTGTCAAAGGGGTCCACAACGGATCTGGTGCCTGCATAACACGCAAAGCGAGGCATCTATGTTCAAGCGATATGGAATTATGATCTGCGGCCACGGGAGCCGCAACCAAAATGCTGTGCGGGAATTTGCGGTGCTTTCTGAGCGATTGCGGGAACGGTTTCCGCATTGGATGGTGGATTACGGCTATCTCGAATTTGCCAATCCTGTGATCACGCATGGGCTTGATGCTCTCAAAGCCAAAGGCGTGAACCATGTGCTGGCAGTTCCAGGAATGTTGTTTGCGGCGGGCCATGCGAAGAATGATATCCCATCCGTTCTCAACACTTGGGCGGCGCAGAACCCGGGCGTGAAATTGGACTATGGCCGCGAACTTGGCATTGACTTGAAGATGATCCGCGCGGCGGGCGACCGGATTAAACAGTCGTTGATTGCGTCGGGTTGGCAAGAGGGCGAGCCGCTGCATGACTCAATGTTGGTTGTCGTTGGGCGCGGATCGTCTGATCCGGACGCCAACTCGAACGTGTCCAAAGTGATGCGGATGCTGTGGGAAGGGCTTGGTTTTGGCTGGGGCGAAACGGCCTATTCGGGCGTGACGTTTCCGCTGGTGGAACCGGCACTGGAGCACGTTTCCAAACTTGGGTTTAAACGCATTGTGGTGTTCCCGTACTTCCTGTTCACCGGTGTTTTGGTGAAGCGGATTTATAGCCAAACGGACGAAGTCGCGGCACGGCATCCGGAGATCCAATTTATCAAAGCGGACTATTTGAATGATCATCCGTTGGTGATTGACGCGATGGCGGAGCGGGTCAACGAGATACTCGAAGGCTCAAACAACATGAACTGCCAGATGTGCAAATATCGCGAGCAGGTGCTCGGGTTTGAGGCTGATGTTGGGCGGGCACAAGAGAGCCACCACCATCACGTGGAAGGCATTGGCGGGGGCTTGGAAAATTGTCCGTGCAAGGGCGACTGCGATGCGTCATGCCGCGATGAAGCGTTTTGTGCAAAGCATGGTTTGCCATGGACGCCGCTGCATAGTCATAGCGACCCTGCGCCACTGAAAGTGGTGACGGATCATGGGCATGACCATCACCACCATGATCACTCGCATGGACATGATCACGGGCACGACCACGATCATGGCCACGATCATGGGCATACGCATGCTCCTTATCCGCATGCTGACCACCCGCTAGGGCCGAATTCGATGAAGAAGGTTTGAGTAAGTTGGTATTCGCGATTGGTGCAATATTTGGCGATTGGCCGATCTCCCCACTTGTGGGGGAAATGTCCGACAGGACAGAGGTGGGCGTCATAGAGCGCGTAACCTGTAGAACTTGGTTACTATCGATTTTGACGTTTTTAGGGTGGAATTCAACTTACATTCGCACTCCGTCGCGCCCCCCTCTGTCCTGTCGGACATCTCCCCCACAAGTGGGGAGATCGGCTAATGTCCGAGTGTTGCAATGAACTATGTCCGCGAGCCAGATGCGATTTATGCAGCGTCGTTTGCGACGATCCGTGCGGAAGCGGGGTTGGAGCAGTTTCCGCTTTCTATTGCGCATGTCGCTGAGCGTATGATCCATGCTTGCGGGATGGTGGATTTGGTGGATGATTTGGTGTTTTCGCATGACGCGGCAGAGGCGGGGCGAGCGGCGTTGTTGGCTGGTGCGCCGGTGTTTTGCGATGCGGAAATGGTGCGGCACGGGATTATCAAACGGTTGTTACCGGCGGGCAATGAGTTGGTTTGTTTGATTGGCGATGAGCGCGTTGCGGCGCATGCGAAGGTGATTTCTAACACGCGTTCTGCGGCGCAAGTCGATCTTTGGGGCGAACGTTTGGCGGGTGCTATTGTGGCGATTGGCAATGCGCCGACGGCTTTGTTTCGGCTGCTGGAGTTGATTGACCAAGGGTTGCCAAAGCCTGCGCTTATTATTGGGGTGCCTGTTGGGTTTGTTGGGGCTGCGGAGTCCAAAGCGGAACTAGCGGACAATCCGCGTGGCGTACCGTTTATCACTGTGCGCGGTCGTCGCGGCGGGAGTGCAATGGCGGCGGCAGCGGTGAATGCGCTTTCGACGGGGTGGGCGACATGAAGCAATGGCTGACGATTATTGGCGTGGGCGATGATGGACTATCGGCGTTGCCGGAAAGTTCGCAAGCGCTGTTGAACCATGCCAGCTTGATCGTTGCGCCAGACCGTCTTCTCAGAACATCGGACTACCCACAAGCGCAAGTGCATTTTTGGAGCGCAGGCTTTGCGCAAGTTTTGGAACTCATTCAAGAACGACGCGATACGCCGGTGTGCTTAATAGCGACGGGCGACCCGATGCACTATGGCATTGGGGCGACTTTATCTCGGCATTTTGGCGCGGATGAAATGCTGGTGCTGCCGTCGCCTTCAGCGTTTTCGCTGGCCGCTGCACGGCTGGGCTGGGCGTTGCAAGACGTGGATTGCATTTCACTTCATGGACGGGCTGCGGTCAAGATTGCGGTTTCGCTGGCCCCGCGGCGGCGCATACTTGCGTTGACGGCAGGGGCGGTGACTGTGCGCGAAGTTGCGGAGTTGCTGGCGTCGAATGGTTACGGTGCCTCGCGCATCATCGTGCTGGAGCATATGGGCGGGAATCAAGAACGGCGCTTGGATTTGACAGTGGACGAGGCGAAAGAGCATCACGGATCGGATTTTAATACGCTGGCAGTTGAGTGTTTGGCTGACGCGGAATGCCGTGTTTTGTCAACTGTGGCGGGACTGCCGGACGATGCGTTTCAGCATGATGGGCAGCTGACGAAGCGCGAAGTGCGGGCGGCGACATTGGCGGCGCTTGCGCCATATCCTAACGCAGTTCTATGGGATGTCGGGGCTGGGTGTGGGTCTATCGCCATTGAATGGATGCGCAGCGCCAGGGGCGCGCGGGCGTTTGCGATTGAAGATAAAGAGGCGCGGCGAGCGATGATAAACGCCAATGCTCAAGCGCTCGGTGTGCCGGAATTGAAGATTATTGCAGGCTGCGCGCCTGAAGGATTGGCTGGATTGCCAGAGCCGGACGCGGTGTTTATTGGCGGCGGTGTGAGTGAGCCGAATGTGTTCGAGGCTTGTTTTGAAGCGCTTAAGTTCGGCGGGCGCTTGGTAGCGAATGTGGTGACGGTTGAGGGTGAGGCGCGGCTTATCGACTTGGCGCAGACTTGGGGCGGGCAGTTATCCCGCATAGCCGTTTCTCGGGCTGAGCCGGTGGGTAAGTTTTTAGCGTTCAAGCCCATGATGCCAGTGACGATGTTGGTTTTGACAAAGGATAGAGCATGAGCGGGACATTGTATGGCATTGGCGTGGGGCCGGGCGATCCTGAATTGTTGACGCTGAAAGCGCACCGGATTTTGCGCGAGGCTTATGTTGTGGCCTATCCGCAGCCCGATGATGGACCGAGTTTTGCGCGGGCGATAGTCTCGCATTTTTTAACGGCGGAGCAGTTAGAAATACCGATCACTGTGCCAATGGACACGAAGCGGCATCCGGCCAAAGCAGTTTATGATGCGGCAGCGGAAACGATTGCGCATCATTTGGATGCGGGATCTAACGTCGTGGTTTTGTGCGAGGGCGATCCGTTTTTCTATGGCAGCTTCATGTATTTGCATGAGCGGTTGGCGAACCGGTATCCAGTGCAAATTGTGCCAGGTGTTTCGTCTGTTATGGCTGCCGCAGCGGCGATTGGGCGGCCACTCGCGGCGCGCAATGATGTGCTGACGATTGTGCCGGGGCCGCTGGATGATGGGAAGATAAGAGCGCAACTGGAGCAGTCTGATGCGGTGGCGATCATCAAGCTCGGTCGGCATTTTGGGCGGATCAAGGCGCTGATTTCTGAGATGGGGTTGATGGCAAATGCTGCGTATGTGGAACGTGTGAGCCTCGAGAACCAAAAACTAATGCCGCTGGAAGAAGCGGGCGGCGAGGCGCCTTACTTCTCGATGATATTGATTTACAAGGGCGCAGAAAAATGGGTGCTCGATTTACCTCAAGGAACGATATCTTGAACAAGCCTGTCATTGTTATTTTATCACGCTCGGCGCTGCCGGTGGCGCAACAAGTCGCAGCTGTAACGGGTGGTGCTGTGCATTGCTTGAGCGCACCGGGCGCAATGGCGACAGATAACGCGGGCATCGCGCAGACGTTTGAAAATGCGGGTGAGCATATTCGTGCCTTGTTTGCGGCTGGAACGCCGATTGTCGGCGTGATGGCGGCAGGGGCGTTGATCCGGATTTTAGCACCGGTACTGCAAGACAAGCATTCTGAGCCGCCGGTGCTGGCAGTTGCTGATGATGGATCGGCGGTCGTGCCGCTGCTGGGCGGGCATCATGGGGCCAATGATTTGGCTCGGTTGATTGCGGGTGCACTTGATGTGCGGGCGGCAGTGACGACGGCGGGCGATGTGCGTTTTGGTGTGGCTTTGGACCAGCCGCCGGTTGGGTATACATTGGCCAATCCTGAGAACGCGAAGACCGTGATGGCGGCGCTGGTCGGCGGCGCTAAAGCGAAGTTGACGGGCCAAGCTGATTGGCTGGGTGCGAGTGAGATACCGTTTGCGGATGATGGTTCGGTCGCGATTATTGTCAGCGAAAAGGCGATGGTGACGACGCCAACACAGCTGCATTATGCGCCGCAGACTTTGGCGCTTGGCATTGGCTGTGAGCGCGGGGCGGATGCCGGCGAGGCGATTGGGCTTGCGGAACAAGTGTTGCGCAAGGGTGGGTTAACGCCTCAAGCTTTGGCGGGTGTTTTCTCGATTGATGTGAAGGCAGACGAGGCGGCGGTGCAGGCGGTGGCGAAGCATTTTGGTGTGCCAGCACGGTTTTTTGATGCGGCGACATTAGAGGCTGAGACGCCGCGCTTGGCGAACCCATCTGACGTGGTGTTTACTGAAGTGGGTTGCCATGGTGTGAGCGAAGGCGCGGCGCTGGCGGCCGTAGGTGCGACTGGAAAATTGGTTGTAGCAAAGCAAAAGACCAAAAGAGTGACGGCGGCGCTGGCGCAAAGTGTTTCGCCGATTGAAGTGAACTCCATTGGCTGCACGCGGGGGAAGTTGTTTGTGGTCGGTATTGGTCCGGGATCAACGGGTTGGCGCTCGCCGGAGGCCAGCGCGATGGTGGCTGAGGCGACTGACCTTGTGGCCTACGGGCTTTATATTGATTTGCTCGGGCCTTTGGCACACGGCAAGACGCGACATGATTTTGACCTTGGTGCGGAAGAGGCGCGGGTGCGCTTTGCGCTGGAACTGGCAGGGCAAGGCAAAACCGTTGGGCTGATTTGCTCTGGTGATGCAGGCATTTATGCCATGGCGACTCTGGTTTTTGAATTGCTTGATCGCGGAAATTTGAGTGATGCGGCACGGCGGGTGGAGGTGCAGTGCACGCCGGGCATTTCAGCATTGCAAGGCGCTGCAGCGCGCGCGGGTGCGCCGCTCGGTCATGATTTTTGCACGATCTCTTTGTCAGATTTGTTGACGCCCTGGCCTTCTATTCAGATGCGCTTGAAAGCGGCGGCGGAAGGTGATTTTGTCATTGCGTTTTACAATCCGGTTTCTAAGAAGCGCCGGACCCAATTGGCCTATGCGCGCGATGTGTTGCTGGCGCACCGGCCATTTGATACGCCGGTGATACTGGCGACCAATTTGGGCCGTGAGGGCGAGTTGGTGCGCGTCGTACCGCTGGGCGAGCTCAACGTGGATGATGTGGACATGCTGACTGTTGTGGTTGTGGGCTCGTCGGAAAGCCGCACGATGAAGACGGGTGATGGCAAGACCTGGGTTTATACGCCGCGTGGATATGCGGGCAAGGCGGGTGCTGGGATTGAGAAAGTGGCAGCGGAATGAGGGATGCTTTGGTGCAAGGCGCCCCCCTCTGTCCTGTCGGACATCTCCCCCACAAGGGGGGAGATCGGAACTCCGCCGCTGGCAGTCAATCACCAACATTTAGTCGATCATTTCAATATTTTGAAATCGTAAAAGTTACGTGGGTAGCGATCTCCCCCCTTGTGGGG
>JBGTAU010000097.1:0-2870 GCA_041749675.1 Rhizobiaceae bacterium
GCGCAATGAGCGACCCCGAATTGAACCTTGAGACTTTGCGTAATCATGCAGCGCCTGAACCGCGCATTGAAGCCACCATAATCGCTCGCCGCGCGGCGATGGACGCATTTGATGCTGAGTTTAAAAAATCCTCGCAGGCAACCAAAGGAATTGTAGGGCAACCCCGTCTTTCTCGTATCGCAACCAAACTGTGGAGCTTTACGATGAATTCGAAATTCCTGTCCGGTACTGCATTGGCAACTCTCATGATCGCGCCGCTGGCCGGCATTACCGCATACCAAATGATGCAGTCTTATGATGGCGGTCCCGCTTTGGTGGGCGAAGTTGGATTGAAGAAAGATAGTTTAGTTGAACCACTTGGCGATACTAAAGCCGTTGTTTTGGAACAAGCTGCGCCTGCAAAGCGCGTTGAACCGGCAAGTGAACGGTCTGACATCACTGATGCCGCCAAACAAAAATCTGAAATGGACAGTCTTTCTGCAACCAATCAGGCTATCAAATCAGCCCCAATGCCTGCCGCGCCTGCGGCTGAATCTAAAGCGTTAGAAAGTGCTGAATATATGGACCAAGAGATTGGCCAAGCAGCACCCGTCGAAAGCCTGATGCAAGCGCCTGAAGCACCGGCGATGGTGGAAGAAAGCCGTGATAAATATCCAGAGTTCAAATCTAACTCAATAGTAGAAGTCGCGGTACAGCCGGTTTCAACATTTTCGGTCGATGTCGATACTTCGGGTTATTCTTCGTTGCGACGGGCGCTCAACCAAGGCATTTTGCCGGAGCCCGATGCGGTGCGCATTGAGGAATTAGTGAACTACTTTCCCTATTCCTACGCTGGACCAAGCAAGGCCGAGGACGCTTTCAAAGCCAATGTGACGGTCACGCCAAGCCCTTGGAACCAAAACACCAAGCTCCTCCATGTCGGCATCAAAGGCTATGATTTGCCTTTGGCCGAGCAAAAACCGGCCAACCTTGTGTTCTTACTGGATGTTTCTGGCTCAATGGACGAGCCAGACAAATTGCCATTGCTGAAGGCCTCGTTCCGTCTTCTGGTCAACAAATTGAAGCCAACAGATACGGTTTCAATTGTGACCTATGCAGGCAATGCTGGTATTGTTTTAGAGCCAACAAAGGCCTCAGAAAAAGCTACGATACTCAACGCCATTGATACCCTTCAACCCGGAGGGTCTACCGCCGGTGAGGCTGGCATCAATGCGGCCTATAAATTGGCAGAACAGAATTTTGTCAAAGACGGCGTCAACCGTATCATGCTGGCCACCGATGGCGATTTTAATGTCGGCGCGGCGTCGGATGATGAGTTGAAAAAGCTCGTCGAAGAAAAACGCAAAACAGGCGTGTTCTTGTCGATCCTTGGTTTCGGGCAGGGCAATTACCAAGACAATTTGATGCAGACCTTGGCGCAAAACGGCAATGGCATTGCCGCATACATCGACACGCTTTCGGAGGCCGAAAAACTATTGGTGCAAGAGGCGACGGCTTCGCTGTTTACCATCGCCAAGGATGTCAAAATTCAAGTCGAGTTTAATCCGGCACGCGTCTCTGAATATCGCTTAATCGGCTATGAAACCCGTCATTTGAACAATGAGGATTTCAACAATGACCGCGTCGATGCTGGCGATATTGGTTCGGGCCATACGGTCACGGCGATCTATGAAATGACCTTGAAAGGTGCGCCTGGGCAGACCAATGATCCGTTGCGGTATGGGGTCGAAAAGGAAACCAAAGGTGATCCTGCAGGCGAATATGCGTTCGTGAAAATCCGCTACAAGCTGCCAACCGAAAATACGTCGCGCCTTGTCACCCAACCGGTCACCGATGCCAATGCGGTGAATGACATCGCCAAAGCGTCCGACGATGTGCGGTTCGGCATCGCCGTCTCAGCCTTCGGCCAGAAGCTGCGCGACGAGGATGCGACCGCGAACTACAAGATCGATGACATCGAAAAGCTCGCCGACAGTGCCAAGGGCACGGACGCATTTGGGTATCGCGCCGAGTTCCTGAAACTGGTGCGGCTGGCGAAGAGCCTGACGGGAAACTGAACGGCATCACCCAAATGGGTGATAGACGGGGCAGAGCGCCGGTGTAATCTGCCCCCATCCTCGGCGGGATTGCGCCGGGCTTTAACCGTGGAGATTTGCAATGAACCGACGCTTTATGCCGAAAACCCTTGCCCTTGGGGCAGCCCTGATGGCCAGCCTGCTGTCCAGCCCACCCGTGCAAATCGCCAGCTTTGGTGCAGCCGCGCTGGCGCTGACGGCGGGGCAGGCGATTGCGCAGACAGTCCCGGGGGTTGGAACGGTCGTCAAGAAAAAGCCGGGCAATTCGCCGATCGCCGACGACAAATCCGACGACAAGGGGATGCTGGAGTTTTCCGGGCTGGAACCCGGCGCCTATTCGGTCTGCTTTGCCGAAGACGCGGGCAAGGGCGACAGCTGCGCCGATGTGAAGGTCGGCAAGAATGGCACCATCCGCGCGCAGACCGTGTTTGACGAAAAGCTGAAGGCGGCCAACCGCAACTACGTCGGCCACGTCACCCTGCTGCGCTGATCCGCGCGGGGCAGGCCGCTGACGTCAGGGCGCTGGTGCTTTCGGCTATCGCGGTGAGTTTGTGAAACTGGTGCGGTTGGCGAGTGGCTTGTTGACTAAATAATTATCTACTTATTGAATGACTAATTGAAAGTCGCCTGTCACGGGCGGCTTTCGTTTTTTGTAGCAGTACACAAATGATCGCTCTGTATCATTGCAACACTATCAACCTATCCTAAGAGTGCCGTAAGATAACGACTCAATTGGAGGCGTCGTAACAATGCAAATTTGGCAAAACGGGTCGAGGCCCCCTAAAAAGGGACCAG
>JBGTAU010000098.1:0-2050 GCA_041749675.1 Rhizobiaceae bacterium
TGCAAGCAGGCCCGCAATCATCCACGGCTTCATTTTATTGACGGCTACCAGCGGAAGGCCACGCTTTCTGAGGCCCTCTTCTAAAATTTTGAGTTTATCCGGCTCAACCAGCGATGACAGCGTGGTTTGATCGGTGAACATCATCAAATCAGGACGCGTGAGAAGCGCGGCAGCAGACTTTTGCTCGTCGAGCACATCGGTTGTTTCGATAATGACCGAAGCCGATTTCTCATACGATGCACGGGCTTCCGGAGTCAGATCAATCACGCGCGGATCCGTCATGTGCATGGTGCCAAACAAATAGGACGCAGCAACACCTTGCTTTTCAATCTTCCAAAGCCGGTTCTCGCCATTTGGAACCTTGGCAGCCTCATCAGCGATCAATTTCAGCGCATCAGCAGACATGGTTTGCCGCAAATCACTGCCGGCACATGCAAAATCAGTTGCCGGCTCCTGCGCCTTGGCTTGCGACATCGCAACCATCAGCACGGCAATGAAACTGATGAAGAACAAGGTGTTAGCGGCAGCAATGGCCTTCAAAAGGCCGTCGGGCGCACGAAGCAAGCGGGAGAAGAACGGGATCATGATCATAGGCTGACAATAGAACCCAATTGCAGCCAAACCGTTAAAGACACCATTCGATTGTGAGCCGTTTGTCAGATTACGCTCGCGGGTGCGCTGATTCCCAAACATTCATCAAGCGCGCTGCATCGACCGCTGTATAAACCTGCGTCGTGGAGAGGCTTGCATGACCCAGCAACTCCTGAATGGAACGCAAATCGCCGCCACTCGACAGAAGATGTGTCGCAAAAGAATGCCGCAGTGCGTGCGGTGTGGCTGAATCCGGCAGACCAAGCGCGCTGCGCAATTGCACCATCGCATGCTGAATAATGCCCTGATTGAGCGGTCCACCCTTGGCACCGCGAAAGATCGGCTCATCCATGTTTGAATGAAACGGGCAAAGATGACGGTAATGATGCACCGCCTCAAGCACGGAAGGCAGCAGTGGCACCATACGGCTTTTGCCACCTTTTCCTTTAATCACCAGCGTGCGCGGATCTCCTTCCAGCATAGCGGGAGTGAGAGATAGCGCTTCCGAAATCCGCAAACCGCAGCCATATAGAAGCGACAGCACCGCCACATTGCGGGCCGAAATCCACGGTTCATCGGACAACAGCCCCGCCTGCTCTGTCACGTCCAAGGCCAAATGAACTGCTAACGGCTTTGGCAGCGATTTTGGTTGTTTGGGTGTGCGAATTGCACGGCTGCCCGCTGCATTGACCAACCCGTCACGCTCAAGATGGCCAAGAAACGAGCGAATCCCTGCCAAATTACGCCCCAAGGTGCGCGCACCTGCTTCTGCACTACGGCGCATTGCCAAAAACGAACGAAACGTCGTCGGCTTCAACTCAGCCAAATCATTGATGCCAAGTACCTTGCCCAGATGTTGGCACAGAAACTCAAGAAATTGGCGTGTATCGCGGGCATAGGCATCAACTGTGTGTGACGATAGCCTGCGCGCACTGACAAGCCCTGACAGCCAGACGCGGCGGGCCTCGATCAGTTCCGGGCTGGCTGGCAATAGGGAATCTTGTGCACTCATGTGCGCATTATCGCGCCATGCAGGTTACCATGCCATAAACAAGGTGATCATCTCACAGGACAAAATCAGAAAGCCGAACATGTTTTCTGCCGGTTGAGCATTGCCGCTGGCGTGATAAGATCAAGCATAGCTCGGATACCAGTAAGCTAGTTGAATGCGCAGGAGCAGCACCGTGTCACAAAAGCATCCCGTTTTGACCAACCCGGTCCTCCTCGCCGTCATCGGCGCCGCGCAGGGGTTGAAGGGTGAAGTGCGCGTCAAAAGCTTCACGCAGGAGCCGGAAGGCTTTGCGTCCTACGGCGACTTATATGACGGCACCGGACGAGCCTTCACGGTTCAATCCACGCGCGCCAACAAGGACATTGTCGTCACCCAATTCAAAGGGATCGGCGATAGAAATGCTGCTGAAGCGCTGACGGGAACCGAACTGTTCGTGGAGCGAGCCAA
>JBGTAU010000099.1:0-5322 GCA_041749675.1 Rhizobiaceae bacterium
ATCAAGATGTAGCTGATATTTGCGCCTCATTTCAAAAAGCGGTCTGCGACACACTCGAAGAGCGCATCACAAAATCGTTCCAACAGTTCCAAGATCGTTTTCAGAACGCGGATGAGCCTGTTTTGGTCGTGGCCGGCGGGGTTGCTGCAAATCAACAAATTCGTGAAATGCTGGTTCGACTAACAAATAAATTTGCGATGCGCTTTCTAGCGCCTCCAATGATTTTATGCACTGACAACGCAGCCATGATCGCATGGGCTGCAGCGGAACGGCTGGCTTTGGGCCAGTCAGATGCCTTTGATCTCGCACCGCGCCCGCGCTGGCCGCTGGATGAAAAAAGTGCATCGAATTTTGGTTCAGGCCGCAAAGGACCGAAAGCATGAGTGAAAAGCGTATCGCAGTTTTCGGTGCTGGCGCTTGGGGCACAGCACTGGCCTTGTCACAAGCCCGTAAAAACCGCCCTGTCACGCTTTGGGGTCGTGATGCAGCGACCATTGCTGAAATCAATGCAAACCGGCAAAATAGCACGTATCTTCCTGACCTACAGTTTGACTGCCAATTGCCCGCTACAACGGACTTACGCGATGCGCTTGATGGCGTTGAGATCGTTCTTGCAGTCATTCCAGCTCAAAAATTGCGGGCTGCCATACAATCCATTGCGCCGCATGTGCCCGCCACTATCCCAATTGTTTTGTGCGCCAAAGGCATTGAACAATCGACAGGCCTACTCATGTCGCAAGTGGCGGAGCAATGTCTACCCAATCACCCCATCGCCGCTTTGTCAGGGCCAAGTTTTGCCGCCGATGTTGCGCGTGGTCTGCCAACCGCTGTCACCATTGCAGCGAAAGATGAAGCGATCGCGAACATGCTGGCCGAATCTCTTTCAACACCGCAATTACGTTGCTATTCAACAGATGATTTGATCGGCGTCGAAGTCGGAGGAGCGTTGAAAAACGTCTTGGCCATTGCCGCGGGCGCTGTGCGCGGCAAGCAAATGGGTGCTAGCGCGGAGGCTGCACTCATCACACGCGGTTTTGTGGAACTGCGCCGCATTTGCGTCGCCCTTGGCGCACGGCCTGAAACTATGATGGGCCTATCAGGTTTGGGCGATCTGCTGCTCACCTGTTCATCGCCCCAGTCACGCAATTTGACTTACGGCATCGCTCTTGGGAGTGGCGCAAACTTGGATGGTCTCCCATTGGCAGAAGGTGTCGCAACGGCCCACATCGCCGCCAAGCAAGCGGCAAAACTTAATATCGACGCCCCTATTATCAGCGCAATTTCTGCAATACTAAACGGCAAACTGACGATTGAATCGGCCGTCGCCTCGCTCCTGTCTCGTCCACTGAAAACTGAAACCCATTGAGAGATATCAAATGCTATTTGCCCTGATCTGCACAGATAAACCCAACCACCTACAAACCAGACTCGATGCGCGCGCTGATCATCTTGCCTTTTTGGGCAGCCTTGGAGATGCACTCAAAGCCGCTGGTCCGTTTTTAGGCGATGACAGTAAGCCCAACGGCAGTCTCGTCATCATTAGCGCGGAAGACAAAGCGGAAGCCGAAGCCATTGCTGCGCGTGACCCTTATGCAAAAGCCGGTTTGTTTGCATCTGTTGAAATAAAGCCTTGGAACTGGGTTCTAAAAAACCCGGAGGCCGCATAATGGCCTATTGGTTGATGAAATCAGAACCCGATGCGTTTTCGTTCGAAGAACTGAAGGCGCTCGGCGCCAAAGGCAGCGAGTGGACAGGGGTGCGCAATTATCAAGCCCGCAACAATATGCGGAACATGAAAATCGGTGAAAAAATCCTGTATTACCATTCAAACATCGGGCTTGAAGTGGTGGGCTTGGCAGAAGTGATTGCACTCGCCCATCCTGATAGCACGACGGAGGATGTGCGCTGGGAGTGCGTGGATATTCGAGCTGTTCAAGATATGCCAAAACCAGTCTCACGTGACGCCTGTAAGGCCAATCCCGCGCTTCAAGACATGGTTTTGGTCGTCAACACGCGCTTGTCAGTTCAACCTGTCACAGATGCTGAATGGGTCGAAATTTGCCACATGGGCGGCCTTGATCCTGCTCCGAAATAACCATGCAGCCAGGACCAGATTTTCGCCGCTTTATTCTGCAAAATACCAGCATCCTCTGGCCGCCACACGTGCCAGAAATCAAGCTGCATCTGGCTGATGAAGCGCATGAACTTTGGCACAAAACTGAAGAAGAACTCCAACAAAGCGGCCTGCAGCCGCCTTTCTGGGCGTTTGCTTGGGCAGGCGGGCAAGGCTTGGCGCGGCATATTTTGGATAATCCAGCATGTATAGCCGGAAAATCCGTCATTGATTTCGCTACAGGATCCGGTCTCGTCGCGATTGCAGCTAAAATGGCAGGGGCAACAAGCGTTTTTGCAGTAGATATTGATCCATTTTGCGGCGATGCCGTCGATATAAATAGCCGACTTAACAATGTTAAGTTGGAGTTCTCAAATCAAAACTTAATTGGGCAAAACTTCACTTCACAAGTGCTTCTCGCAGGCGATATTTTCTATGACCGCGCAATTGCCGCTGCCATTACCCCGTGGTTTCAGACCATAAGCAAAAATGGCTGCACCATCTTCGTTGGCGACCCCGGTCGTTCCTATCTACCTCGCCAGTTTCTAACTTTATTGTCAGAACATGAGGTCCATGTGACCCGCGCTCTTGAGGACGCAGATGTGCGCAAAACCAATGTCTGGCAATTCACCGGCTAACCGTTAAAACTGTTCTTGGTGACAAATACGGTAACAATCGAAGCATCACATCGGGAGCAAGCGCTACGCACCCTTGAGTTGGCGTGAATCCCGGTCTGGCGATATGAAAAAATATGGCACTGCCACGTCCTTTTAAGCGCGGCTGCAAATTGTAATCCAAGATGATGACAACATTGTATAGCTCGTCTTTGCGCTGCATCACCTCGTGACTTGCCGCGTAAGGCAGTTTGACAGGACAATTGTAATTGCGATCAACCTGCGCATCGCACCACCCAGATTGCGCGTTGATCGGCGTCATCGCAAGGCGTGCAGACCGGTTGCGGATGCGGTCGGGACGGTAATAGGCACCGATCAAGCGCATGGCGCCAAGCGGTGTTGCGCCATCGCCTTCACGTTTATTGCTGGAAATTCCACCGCGCCCAAGTGCACAAACAAACGTGCGTCCGCCAACGCTCAACAGACCTTGGCTGACGTGACCTGGCCGCTTCCTAACGATAATGTGAGCGTGGTATCCCGTCATTGCCGCAATTTGACCTTACTTGGCTGTTGCCTGCGAAATTTGAATGGCTAAGCAGGGCTTTCGCCCAACCATAAAACAGCATAGTTTGATTCGGGTAAATGGAGGATATTTGCATGGCTGCCAAGACCGTTTTGATCGTCGATGATGACACGGATTTGCGACAAACACTGGTGGAGCAGCTCGCCCTCTATGAGGAGTTCCGTGTTATTGACGCTGACAGCGCCACAAAAGGCATCCAAACCGCCCGCGCAGGGATCATCGATTTGCTGATCATGGACGTTGGCCTGCCAGACATGGACGGGCGTGAAGCGGTCAAACTGCTGCGCAAAGGCGGCTTCAAGGCTCCCATTATCATGCTCACTGGCCATGATACCGATTCAGACACCATTCTCGGATTGGAAGCTGGTGCCAATGATTATGTCACCAAACCATTCCGCTTTGCCGTTCTTTTAGCCCGCATTCGCGCGCAACTGCGCCAACATGAAAACAGCGAAGATGTGACCCTCACCGTTGGGCCATACACGTTCAAGCCCAGCCAGAAGCTTCTTGTAGACAAAAAAGGCGGCAAGCTGCGCCTTACTGAGAAAGAAGCGGCGATCATCAAATACCTCTATCGCGCTGGCGATAAAGTCATCACCCGCGATGTATTGTTAGAAGAAGTCTGGGGCTATAATTCAGGTGTCACTACCCACACGCTTGAAACCCACGTTTATCGTTTGCGTCAAAAAATCGAGCGCGATCCTTCCAATGCGGAAATCCTTGTGACAGAAAGCGGCGGATATAAGCTTGTTCCGTAAGCATTTGACACGGGAAAACTACGATCTGGGGCAACAATGGCAATAGATGATGACGTAAATGCACTGGCGGAAGTGCCTTTGTTTGACGCATTCACCACTGAACAATTGCGCCTAATCGCCTTTGGCACCGAGCATTTATCGCTCAGCAAAGGTCGCGAACTGTTTCGGGCTGGCGATACTGCTGAATGTGGATTTGTTGTATTATCGGGCTCTATCAATCTTGTTGAAGACGACAAAATGAACAGACGCATCGTGCAGGTAGTCGCACGCGGCGCGCTGATTGGCGAATTAGCACTGATTGCACGGGCGGAACGCCCGTGCGGTGCGGTGGCCGCTGAAAATAGCGAAGTAATTCGCATCAATCGTACGCTCATGCGCCGTGTATTGGATGAATATCCTGAATTAGCTGCAACGATGCATAGAGAAATATCGGCGCGGTTCTCTGAATTTCTAGAAAATGTCACGAAATTAGATCGGAAATTTGCCGACTAACTACATGGCAAACGTTGCTATCACTGGCACATGATCGGACGGCTTGTCCCAGCCGCGGGCGATTTTATATATTTCTATATTTTCAAGTTTTGCCGCCAGGTCAAGCGAACTCCATACATGATCTAACCGACGCCCACGATTGGATGCTTCCCAATCCGCTGCGCGATAACTCCACCAAGTGTATAATTTTGTCGGTTCCGGTGTGTGTTGCCGCATCAGGTCCACCCACCCACACGCAGTTCGCATTGCCTCAAAACTACTTGTTTCAATCGGCGTATGGCTGACAACTTTCAAAAGCTCCTTGTGCCCCCAGACGTCATGCTCTAACGGCGCGATGTTCAGATCTCCCACCAATATGGAGGGTGCTCGCGGATGATCCGGCCGAACTCGGCGCATTTCCTCAACAAAATCGAGTTTGTGTTTGAACTTCAGATTGAGGGCCACGTCGGGTTCATCACCGCCTGCAGGTACATAGAAATTATGAACCAAAACCGGATTTTTCTTAATCGTTATCAGCGCTGAAATATGCCGCGAATCCTCTATGCCGCAAAATTTCTCTTTCGCAACAATTTCAAGCGGATGGCGCGAAAGGATAGCAACGCCGTGGTAGGCTTTTTGGCCATGAATTGCTTGATATCGATAGCCTGATCCGGCAAATGCTTCTGCAGGAAACTCATGATTTTGGCATTTTATTTCTTGCAAGCAAATCACGTCGGGCCTGCGATCAGCAATCAATCGCTGTACGATCGGTTCGCGCAGGCG
>JBGTAU010000100.1:0-10368 GCA_041749675.1 Rhizobiaceae bacterium
GATGTGCTTGAAAAGACGGCTTTGGATTTTGCCGACAACGGTATTGGCCTGACATGGCTTTCGCCGTGGGAAGAAGGCGAGCAGCTTCAGACCAAGGGACTTGATCTGTGGTTCATCGAAGTCTGTCGCCGTGTGCGCCTGAAAAACAGGGGTGGGCACATCACCGCGCTGAAGGGCACATCTTCGGCAACCCGCATCAATGCGAAACATTTCAACGGCAGCCTCGAAGATCCGTGGGCGCCGGTTCATAAGGCGGACAACAAGAGTTTTACGCTCGGCGACGAGGGCGAGTTTGACTACCGCAAGCTGCTAGATCTGTTGTTTTCGGGCATTTGGCAATTGCCGTTGTTGGCGGGAAAGGCACCGTTTGAACCTCAGCGCGCACGGGTCGCAATCGTGGCGCAGGCACTGGCGCGTGGCAACTCAAAGACCGGCGGCTTCCGCTCCCGCATCGTGCCCATTGACAGCCGCGCCGCGAACGGAGGCTGGAACAAGACAGCGCAAGATGTTCTTCGGGAGTTGGCGAAGAGCCAAGTAAGCGCGGTGGATACCTTCGACAAAGCGTTGGGCTATGCCTTGGTCGTCGCGGCGGCAAGCGGCGAGCGCAGCAAAATCAAGCGCGAATCATACGTTTTCACAAACGACGCCCGCAGCCAACTCGACCAATTCGCCGACAGCATTTTCTTTGAACATCTCTGGCTTCGCTTTGATGCTGAAGAGGCTGGCGACGAGGCGAAGGCTGCGGCAGCGCAGGAATTTGCGCGGTTGCTCTGGTTGAAGACGCAGGAGATTTTCGAGCGCCATTTGCCGATGATGCCATGCCCGTCGATCTATCGACATCGAGCAGACGCACGCGCAAGGCGGGCGCTGAAAGCCAAGAGCATACGTGAGAATTACTCTGAATTGTTCCCGAAGACTGGTGAGGAGAATGCCAATGGCTGACGCTGTTCAAGAAAGAAGTGAGGGGCTTGGCAAGACTGTCGCAAGCGTTGCCGCTGCCATGCTGAGACTTAGTCCCGGTGAAATTGCGCGTCTGCGACGCATGGACCCTGATGGGCCCGGCGTGTTGGAGTTCTGGCGGTTGGCGACGCTTAGCGGAATCCACGCTAACAGCGCCGGAATGCAGTTTGTGCGTATCCTTGCGGTGCTTGCGCCAAAGGGTGATGCCGGACAAAGGCCGCCGTTCCATAACTTCAACTCATCGTTAGGACGGGCGCTACATGCCGCTGGCTTTTCGGAAGCGCGGCTTGCCCGTTTCCTCGCGCTGCCATTTGAGGCGCGAGGTGATGCGTTAGAAAGCATGGCGCGATTGCTTGTCGCCAAGGGACTGCCGCCGGGCGGACTGAACTGCGCCGAGATCGCCCATCTTCTGTTTTCAAAAGATGTTTGGCCCGCGCGCAAACTCGCTGAGAATTATTACATCGCAACAGACATTGCCGAAGCCGCAATCAAGAAGGAATCCGCACAATGACTAAATCCCGTTTTCTGCAAATCCACACACTGCATTCCTATACCGCCGCGCTGCTCAACCGGGATGACACGGGGCAGGCCAAGCGTCTGATCTATGGCGGAGAAAACCGCACGCGCATTTCCTCGCAATGCCTCAAACGGCATTGGCGCAAGGCGGAAAATGATCCGCATGCGCTCAACACACTGGATGGATTTGTCGATTCATTCCGCTCGCGCGAGCTGGTGACGGAGAAGGTGATAGCGCCACTGCGCGGACACTTTGTGGATGAAATTGTGAATGCTCTTGAGCCGGCTTTCCAAAAACTGGTCTATGGTGACAAGGGCGACAAGGGCAAGAAGAGCCGTCAGACACTGCTGCTTGGTGAGCCGGAACTTGCTTGGCTGGCGTCGCGGGCGGTGGAAATCGCCGAAAGCTCTGCAGATGCGAAAAGCGCAGAGAAGGCTGTTGCTGATTGGGCAAAGGACAAGAACTTCAAGACGATGGCAGAAAATGCCGCGCTACCAGGTGGTCTCACCGCTGCGCTGTTCGGGCGTATGGTGACTTCCGATCCGGCTGCCAACATCGAGGCGCCGGTTCATGTGGCACATGCCTTTACTGTGCACCCGACGGAAAGTGAGAACGATTATTTCACCGCTGTTGATGATTTGAAACGCGACGAGGACGACAGCGGCGCGGACACCATTCAAGAGACAGAGCTGACCTCCGGGCTGTTCTACGGCTATGTCGTGATCGACATCCCCGGCTTGATCGGCAACTGTTCTGGCGACAAGGATCTTGCCGCGCGTGTGGTGCACAATCTTGTGTATCTGATCGCCGAAGTTTCGCCGGGCGCCAAACTTGGGTCGACTGCACCGTATGGATGGGCGGAGCTGGTGCTGGCTGAAGCGGGCAACCGTCAGCCGCGCTCGCTGGCGACAGCTTTCCGCAAGGCCGTAAAACCGGACTTTGACAAGGCGCGTGACGCACTTGCAGGCCAGCTTGCCGCGTTTGATGAAGCCTATGCGACGGGTGAAGAGCGGGCGCATTTGTGTGTGAACGGAGCGCTGCCAGCCGTGCCGAAAAAGCCGCTGCCGGAACTCGCCGTGTGGGCCGAAGCGCAGGTGAAGGACTGGACAGATGCATGAGAAAAAATGGCTGATCCTCGATCTTGAAGCGCCGCTGATGGCATTCGGGGGTGTCGTCATTGATCACGTCGGCATCATCCGCGATTTTCCTGCTCTCTCCATGGTTACCGGTCTTTGTGCCAACGCGCTGGGTTACCAACGCACACAGTGGGAAAAGCACCAGGTCCTGCAAGACCGGCTGGTGTTCGCCGCGCGGATCGACAGGACCGAGCCTGTCGGGCGGCTAACCGATATGCAGAATGCAAAGCTCGAAAAAAATGACCGGGGCTGGACGACGACTGGCGTCCCTGAAGGGCGGGCCGGAGCGAGTTACGGAGCGCCGCACCGGCGCAAACGAGACTATCATATGGATGCGCGGGTGATTGTGGTGCTGCGGCTGGAGCCTGCGGACAGTGATCTGAACATCGAGCGGCTTGCCGAGGCGCTCGACTGCCCCGCGCGTCCGCTGTTTATCGGTCGCAAGCCTTGTTTGCCCTCGCGGCCTGTATTGGCGGCCAAGCAGGAGGAGCGGTTTGTGATGGCAATGGATGCCTACGCCGCGCTTCAAAAGATTGCATCACGTGCCGCAGAAGCAGCGGCCGTGTTGCGCTGCTTCTGGCCGACGGGTGAGGGGCCGGAAACCGGTGCGCACGTGCACCGCGTTCATGATCTGCCTGATCTGCGCAACTGGCGCACCGGCTTGCATGGGGGCACACGGCGGGTGATTGAGGGACACATCCGGCCGGAGGGCAGCCAGCTATGAGCATCCTTTATTTCGTAAGCGTGCCTGTGGATATGCGCGAGTTCCGCCGCCTTGCCGCTCTTCGCGGATTCGCCTCTGACGAAGGGCGGGCGATGCATCATCTGTTATCTGAAGCATTTGGTAAAGGCAGTCTTCAGCCTTTTCGGCTGATGGTGGCTGAGCGTAAGGGCCACGCAACGCTGTACGCCTACACAAGTCTGCCAAAAGATGAGCTGCACGAAAATCTGGAATGTGCAGCGCCGGAACTGCTGACCTGCTTTGAAACCAGCCATCTGGAAATGCGCGAGATGCCGGAAAGTTGGCGCGAAGGACGCAGGCTTGCGTTTGACCTGCGCATCCGCCCCGTGCGTAGGCTGATGCGACCGCTCGAAGGCTGGAGCCGGGAAGAAAACAGGCACACATTGAAGGGCACGCCAGGGAATGGCCCCATCAAGGCGAAGAGCGAAGTTGACGCTTTTCTTGTTGCGCGGTTGCGGCAATTTCCTGATGGCATGCCCGCCGCCGAGAGCGCCGGACCGACACGCGAGGATGTCTACCTTGACTGGCTCACTGAGCGTCTTGACGGTGCTGCGCAGTTGGATCGCGAGAAATCGCGCATGGAGCGGTTCGCCCGGCGCATCGCCGAGCGACGGCCATTAAAGGAGCAGGGTAATTGGACACAGACCGCCTCGGAGGGGCCGGATGCGACGATCCACGGCGAGCTGACTGTCACTGACAGCAAGGCTTTCGGCAGCCTGCTTGCCTCAGGTGTCGGGCGGCATAGCGCTTACGGTTACGGGATGCTTCTCCTACGTCCGGCGGGGCGCTGAAATGCTGGCCGGGCGGCTTGGACTGGAAAAGGCGCGCATTCCCCACACTGACCGTCATGGGCTGGTGTGGCTCGAACGGGGACGGCTTGAGGTTGAGGACGGTTGCCTGCGTTTTGTCACGGCAGGCGGCGGCGAACTGAGTGCTGGAGATTACCAAATTCCGCACCAGTCTTTGTCCATCATCCTTCTTGGGCCGGGATCAAGCGTTACTCACGATGCGCTCAGGCTGCTTGCCCGGCATGGCTGCGTGCTGGCTGCAATTGGCGAGGGGGCTGTGCGCCTCTACACAGCACCGCCGCTGATGCCCGACACATCCGCCCTTGCCCGTGAGCAAGTGCGCCTTTGGGCGGACCCCAAGTTGCGCATGGAGGTTGCCCGGGCCATGTACGCAATCCGCTTCGGCGAAATTGTCCGCACGCGCGACATCACCGTTTTGCGTGGGCAGGAGGGAGCGCGGATCAAGCGCAGTTACCAGCTTGCTGCCGAACGACACGGCATTGTGTGGAAGGGCCGCAATTATGATCATGCCAATCCGAACGCTGGAGATTTGCCAAATCAGGCAATCAATCATGCCGCCAGCGCAATGCGGGCCGCGGCCGCGGTTGCGGTTGCCAGCGTTGGAGCTATTCCTCAACTCGGCTTTGTGCACGAGGATTCCGGCCAGTCCTTTGTTCTCGACATCGCTGACCTTTACCGGCACGACGTGACCTTGGACATAGCCTTCGGTGCCGCCAAAGTGGCATCCTACTCCGGCGACCCGATTGAACGGTTGACACGGCACCGCGCGGCAAAGCTGTTTCGCCAGCGCGACGTGATCGCCACCATGATTGACCGGATCAAAACGTTGGTCGGGCCGGAAAATCAGGCCTCTAAAGAGGTGGCTGACTGATGCCAATGGCCGTTGTGATCACCAGAGATGTTGAAGCGCGTTACCGAGGCTTTCTCGGCTCCGTCATGCTTGAGCTGTCGGCCGGTGTTTATGCCCACCCGCGTATCAGCCCCGCGGTGCGCAACCGCATCTGGGACGTTCTTTCCGACTGGCACGGGCAACTTCGCCAAGGCAGCATCATCATGACATGGACCGAAAGCGCCGCCAATGGCGGCATGGGTCTGTCCACGCTGGGCGAGCCTGCAAAACAAATCGTCGCGCACGACGCCATGCTTTTAGTACGGCGTGATTTGCGCGAAACGGACGCCTCCGGTTGACACCTTCCGTTGTTCTTTGACATAGTGTATTGACTTCAATGGCTTACACCCCAGAGGTTCCCCCGCACAGGCGGGGATAGTCCCGACGCCACCATCACTTGGGGCTTTACCGCCGAGGTTCCCCCGCACAGGCGGGGATAGTCCCGTAAATTTCACCGTTTGTAAGCGTGACTGTTGGGTTCCCCCGCACAGGCGGGGATAGTCCCCGCTGATGCCGCACTTGCCACAGGCGGTGCTGGGTTCCCCCGCACAGGCGGGGATAGTCCCAACGCCGACGTGATCTTGTGGCGCTTGTATGCGGTTCCCCCGCACAGGCGGGGATAGTCCCCACGGTTGATAGTTAGGCCTCAACAGGCGCTGGGTTCCCCCGCACAGGCGGGGATAGTCCCATACTCAGGACGCCTGCAATGCTCGATATGCCGGTTCCCCCGCACAGGCGGCTATAGTCCCCTATATGGGATGGCGCGTTCGTACTTGGCAAGGGTTCCCCCGCACAGGCGGGGATAGTCCCCGCTCTAAGGCAGGGCAGGCACTCAGGGGGATGGTTCCCCCGCACAGGCGGGGATAGTCCCTATTGAGCAAAACACGCGCTTGGTTTTTGGCCGGTTCCCCCGCACAGGCGGGGATAGTCCCCGCCGCCCAAATAGATGCAGTAACATCCATCCGGTTCCCCCGCACAGGCGGGGATAGTCCCCAAAACAAAGCCTTGGTGGCAATCCAAAAGTATTTGGGGCGGGGTTCCCCCGCACAGGCGGGGATAGTCCCTGCGCTTGGTGGAAGTTGCTCCAAGGGTGGCAGGTTCCCCCGCACAGGCGGGGATAGTCCCCATTCCATCGCGATGAGATGTTGGCGCGCGTGGGTTCCCCCGCACAGGCAGGGATAGTCCCCCGCAATTCCAGCGCAAGGATGAGAATGGCGAGGTTCCCCCGCACAGGCGGGGATAGTCCCACCGAGACCGATGAGGTTTTCAATCACCATCAGGTTCCCCCGCACAGGCGGGGATAGTCCCTCAAACATGGCTTAACCTAGCGGCTTTGGGACGGTTCCCCCGCACAGGCGGGGATAGTCCCGCTTGTGGTCGTGCCAATGAGCTGTTGTTCCAGGTTCCCACGCACAGGCGGGGATAGTCCCGGGTTTTAAACGGGGCAGCGGCGGCGCGGCGGTGTTTCCCGCGTCACTGGGGCGGCGAACCCTTGCTGAGCGCCCGTTGGCGGTCTAAATAATCATTGCCAGTCCGAAGGAATATCGCGCTCGTAAATAGTTTGAAACAGCGCCGCCGCTTGCGCTTTGATCACGCCAACACTGCCCTGTCCAGCATGGCGCAAACACTGTTCTAAATTCTTCTGATCGAGTTCCGTGAACTTCGGGCTTCCCGATGCAAGGATGACCACCGTCCACGCGCAGCCAAGCGGAATATCCTTTTGCACGCTGCCTTGGCAACCATCCCAAAGGCAATAGGCGACATTGCGCTGTGCCTGATAATTTTTCTTGTAAGCCTTTTGCAAGTCGCCAAGCATCTCAGCGTAGCTCGCAATGCAGCCCTCATCATCGCCGCAAACCGAGATCGGCAAGGCATAGCCGACCGGCAATTCATCGTCTTGATGCTTTTCGAAATAAGCCTTGGCTTCCTCAACGGTTTTGAACGCCTGTGCCGGAAGCACAAAAAACAACAGCTCCATCGCGATAAATATCTATCGGTTCATCAAACCTCTCCTTGTTGCCAGCACGTTAGACCGCTGATGTTGCCGGTTGCAAGAGCGCGGCTTGAATTGCAACTTTATTTGTCATATGCGAACCGCAGAGATGTGAGCCATTCACGTTACACCGGGACGGACGCGAGGCCGGACCCGTGAGGAATTGACGGTCCTCCGCATCTCCTTATTCCAGTCCTTCCAAATTCACCGTCTCGCCGCGCGCTTCCGCGCGGCGAGACGGTGCCCACGCTATTTTTTGCTTTTGCGATGAAAGCTGGTGAGCCACCATTCTCCAGCTGCCCCGACATGCTTGACCAAAACGGACAGTGCTTGACGGAAATCGGCAACCTCCAGGTTCCCCCGCACGAGTGGGGATAGTCCCCTCCTATGGGGCAGGTCTTTATGCTCAGATGACCGACAAAGGCACGGCGAAGGGCTTTCCATATTGGCGTTACCACCACGCCTATTATCGCCAGCCGACACGGTCGCGGCCGAAGCATTTGGCGTAGGACGGACTTGTCCTCAAATTGGATGATCCATTTTGAAGACGCGTTATCTGCCCAATGGCCAGTTCTGTTCGTGCGGTGTTGAAGTGCTAGCCGAATATGATTTAGAGGACGAAGGCATCACGGTCGATGAAGCGCCACAAATCACATATCGCATGGTAATTGACCCGAAAACAATCGAGCGCACACAAGTGCCGCATAGCACTGATTTTGGTTGGGATCATGCGCCTGGTCGCGATTGGTCGCACGGATTGGTTCCCAAAGAGTTGCAGAACCCATTACCGACTTCCGGTGCGACGGCAAAGCTCAGTGATTTACCAACGTTGAGCAGCATAGCCAAGCCATTCAAATCAAAACCCTTGCCAGATGATACTGAGCCGGATGCGGCGGTTGATATGTTTTTCAGCGCCTTTGGCGCATCGCGCGAAACACCAGTGATGTTTCGCGATGTGGTGGGTCATGCAATCCCAATTGTTATGAGCTTTTTCCAAAAGGGTGATGGCAGCTCAAAAGCCCACAAGTGCGGGCGCAGTGTCGACATGCTGCTGCTGGCTGAAACAATCAAAGATCCTAAAGAAATATGGGTGGACTGGGCTTGGCAGAGAGATAGTGCTGCGTGGATTTGGTTCGACGCTACTCACGGCTTTCGTCCAATGGTCTAGGCTTTGGTAGTTTTATGTGGTCGCGAAAAGATTGGGAGGGTTCAACTGTATTCTCACCTTCCAAAGACAATCCACGAAGCCCTAATCCAAACTATATTGAAAATCAGCGCAAGGGCAAATTGCTGTGGCGACGGGGGAAAAATAAAAGCGGCAGGGGTGGCCCTCCGCTTTGTGACCAGCATTGTCTGTTGACCCGCCACTGGGCTTCTGCTGATCGAATTGGGATATATCGAAAAGATTAGAAGTCAATAAGCATTGAACTACGAGCAACCATCAACAAGGATGAGCTCGCGCGCGCCAAACAGGTATTTGAGCGACTAGAGGGTAAGGCGTCCAAAGTCGAGACTGGATTGCGCCGCGTTGGCGAGGTGCTTTTGCGGGAACAAAATAGGCGGTTCCAATCACAGCAGGATCCAGACGGCAAGCCGTGGACCAAACTTGCGCCGCTGACCGTGGCGTTGCGCGGTGGTGGTTCCCCCGCAAGAGCGGGGATAGTCCCTAACCATGGAATGTTAATTCGGCCAATGACTGACTGGAATTTAACCCACAATCGTCGCTTCGTTGCCTTTTCGGCTATTTTGAATGTCTATCTGCCGATCTCGTCGAGGTTCATGATGGCTTGTAACGAAGCCAGTGCACCTTGGTGCTTTTCGAGGGGCATTCGCGCCAAGTTTTGCAATTTCCATCGGACGGCAGGCAATTTTTCCGCATCTTCAATTCCGAGTAGTGACCAATCAGGTTCTCGGGCTTTGAACGAAATCAGGAAATGCTTTTGGTCGTCGGTCAGTGCTTCGTTGATGCCGACAATCAGCTTTTCTCGTACATCGAGTAGCTCTTCAAGGCTTACCTCGTCATCAGCCATGTTAAGGAATTCACCCTGGTAGAGGCCAGAAATGTCTTTTCGGGTCGGACGCAGCAGTTCGCCCATGGTGCGGTTGTGGCTGATCAAATAGACCACGAAAGTTTTGATAAGATCCGACGTAAGCCCTTCATTGTCGAGCAGGAGTTTCACATCGAATAGATCTCTTGGATGCTGGCGGTCGAGGGCCGCACAGAGCTTGCCGGCATAAAGGTCAGGGAACGCGAGCAATGGCATCTCGACATATCCGAATTGCTCTTCGACGCGCGGCGAAAACTCCCGTATTTCTGGCGGGAACACCGAACCGCGAAGGACCGGTGAAAGTTCGATTTTGATACGCTCGCCTGCCTGAGTGACGAAGAGCCTGAGTGCGTCGGTCTGCATCTCAAATGACTTGATGATTTTTGCATCCGGCATTGCCTGCAAAATTGCTGCGGCAATTCTGTCCAGCGCAGCGGTGATGTTTTTCAGGGCGGTGTCGCGATCGTCCATTGGCAGATAGACGAGGTCGATGTCGACGGACAGGCGGGGCAAGTCGCGAACAAACAGATTGATCGCTGTCCCACCTTTTAGAGCAAAGCAAGGCTCTTGCGCGACGATCGGCAGAATGCGGGTCAGGAGCCTGACTTGTCGGTAGTAGGGGCTGTTGGTGTCCACATGTCCTCCGGAACGGTTATCATATACTTTGCGCTGAGCTTTCCACCTTTGACCAGCACCCGGTTTCCGCTGCCGAGTCCGAGCTCATCGAGCGCTTCAGGAGAGGGCAGTTTTTTGCGCCATGTGTAAGTCTGGCGCTCTGCCAGCCAATAAAATAGCCGCCTCACTTTGACATGTGTGCATTTTCGCAAGAGGCGTTCCATAAGGCGCGGCGAAAGCGTGGTCATACCTTGAAGCAGTTGCTCCGCATGCTCGAATGAGACTGTGTCCGGCACTTCCTGTAGAACTTCGAGAAATGCCCGCTCTGGCGATGACAGCGTAAACGGCCAAGCGGTTTTCCGCTCTGAGGAGCTGTCCGGCGGGGAAAGAAGCCGTTCCTGCGTGTCATATTCGAAGTTTACGAGACCGGTTGATCCCAAGCCGGGGAGCGGGAGATTGCGATCAAACTCGACATCGGGCAATGCCAATAGCAACCATTTTGGAACTGCATCCTTGCCATAAAGCCGCACCTGACGTTTGCGTGAAATCGGCAGGTAGTGTGCAAATCCGTGTTGTTCGAGCGCTGTGAGGCCACCGGGTGTCAAGTCCAAGCGAAACATGTTCTGCAGTGCAGCGACTGCCCCCTGCCAATTCATCTT
>JBGTAU010000101.1:0-3211 GCA_041749675.1 Rhizobiaceae bacterium
CGTTAGCGGCCTGTGCTTGCATCGGCGCTACAAATGCTGCTGCGACGATGGCGATCTTTACAAAATTTTTCATACCCTGTTACTCCGTTTGCCTGAGGCAATTTAGCGTTATGACTCTACGATGGATTTGTGCTGGGAGAGACGGACACTGAACCTGCCTCTGAAGCCCCAGCTCCACTTTTGGTCACCCATACTAATACTGGAGATGTATTGCGCCTGACTTAAGCGATGAGGTTAATGAAGGGTGAATGGCCGCAAGTTTGTGCTCAATTGGCACAATTGTGCTCCAAAACTACTTGAATGGCATATTTTTTAGGCGTTTGATCTTGAATAAACGGACAAATGCCTAAGTCAGAGTTTACACCTCGTTAAATTTAAGCGTTGGTTTTGTAAGACTTCCTCAAAACGCGCTACTTAATTATCGCAGTGATTGCATTGACGTAAACGGAAACTAAAATCGGTTGCATTTGAAATAAGGATTTTGAGTTAAACTCATGGGTCGTCCGTCCAATTCTGAACTTCCATGCAAGCCGTGTACACACTGTCAGCGACCGATGAACTGGCGCAAGGCGTGGGAGAAAAATTGGGACGCGGTGAAGTACTGTTCCGACCGCTGCATGCGAGAGGCAAAAGCTAAACGGGCCGCAACGCGACAACCCCGCCAGCCGCTTTAACGGCTTCTGGCGTATCAACATCCAAGCTGGCCGCTTCACCGAGTTCGACTTCAATGACGTGCCCGCTGTACGATTCAATAATCGCACGCGCACCCATATCGCCCAAGAGTCTTGAAACTTGACCGAACACACTGCGCGGTAAAATAACCGGATTGCCACGTTTGCCATTGTTGGTGGCACGCACTACGGCATTGCCGTTGGCCTCAATAAACGCAGATGCCATTTGTTTGATATGGGCAACATTTACGGACGGCATATCCGCCAAATGGACCAGTACGCCGTCGCAATCCTTTGGCAAGGCCATAATGCCAGTGCGTAGCGATGTGGATAGGCCCTCGGCAAAGTCAGGATTTACGATCGTTTTGGTGTCGCTTTGTAACAGGGACGCCATGCGCGCCGCTTCATAACCCAGCACCACCAGTGGTGCAGCGCCCAATGCCTGTTGCAATACATCCGCAGAGCGTTTGATAAGCGCCACACCATCAAATTGCGCCTGCAGCTTATGATGGACACCGGTGCGGCTGGAGCGACCAGCGGCCAGCAACAGACTGGCAAGTTTTGGTTTTGTCTTTGGACGCCCCAGTTCGCGCGGGCGCGGGCGCGTTTCAATTTCCATGAGCAGCCCGCCGACACCCATGCCCGCAAAGTCTTGTGGGCCGACCTCAAGGCCAGCAATAATGCGGTCCAATATCCAGTCAAATCCATTTTCTTTCGGTGAGCGCGCACAGCCGGGAGCGCCAATGACTGGGATAGTTTCAAATTTGCCCAAAACCAAAAGATTGCCGGGATCGACTGGCATACCGACTTGAATAACGGTACCGCCGCTGATGCGTATGCCCGCAGGGATTACGTCATTGGGATCAACAACGGCAGAAGCACCAAACACAATGATGAGGTCCACCGGCGTTTGCTGCAATTTTGCGATGGCCTCACCGACGCACTGAGCGGTATGCGCAACGCGAACTTCTTCCAAGATAGTTGAGCCTGAGACAGCCAAACGCGCCTGCAAGATACGATTGGTTTTCTCTATCACTTCTTCTTTGAGTGACGGCAATAAAGTTGTGATCAAACCAACGCGGCGCGGCTGCCAAGCGGCAACACTGAACACGGGCTTGGAAAAGCTCTTCAGCAACGTTTCTATTTGCTCAAGTTTCGCGGCGGGAACTGCAAAAGGAATAATCTTGACGGTCGCCACCATTTGACCACGAGACACAGGCGCGAACTGCGCAAGTGTTGCAATGGTGATGGCAGGATCGCTCTGATTGATGGCGTCGATTGCACGCTTGCTGACAACAAATAAGCCATCAGATTGCGCGTAAATATTGACGCGGCCTGTGGCGGCGGCACCAAGATTGACCGAAACGTGTGCGCATAACTGTGCCAAACGCGCAGCCGCAATATCCTCATTGACATCGCCCTCATCCAAACGCGCAACGATTGCACTGTCAATTCCGGCCGACTTTAGCTGTTCGATTTCTTTTTGCGTCAGCAGCGTTCCCTTTTTCAAACGCGCAGCGCCAACGCCAAGTGAATGGGCAAGAAAACAGCCCTCGGCTTTATCCAACGGTGTTTCGCCAAAATTCACGTGAGCGCCTCGTTTAACACCAATTCGCGTTTGCGGAAGGCGTGAATGATTTGCCCAAGCGTTGCGACTGCAATTTCAGCGGGGCTTGCCGCGCCGATATCGATACCAATCGGGGCATGAATGCGTTGCAATTGCTCTTGCGAAAGGCCAAGCGCAGCCAATCGCTCCAACCGTTTTGCATGAGTTTTCCGGCTGCCCAGTGCGCCGACATAAAAGCAATTGGCATTGAGCGCTGAGCAAATCGGAAAATCATCTATTTTCGGATCATGCGTGACCGCGACCAGTGCAGTATATGCATCCAGCGGGCGATCTTTGAGCACCACTTCCGGCCATTGAGGATAAAGCTTTACCGACCGAAAGCGCTCTGGCGTGGCAAAGGCCGTCCGCGGATCGATGATCTCAATATCAAACTCGGTGAGCGCGGCCATGGGAGCAAGCGCTTGACTGATGTGCACTGCGCCGATGACGACAATACGCGGTGGCGGCACGTGGACATTGAGAAACCATGATGCACCATCGGCCTCAATCGCGGCAGATTTGCCAGACAAGAAGGCCTTGTGAACCGCCTCTCCCAACGCGCCGCCAACAGTATCGCCCTCGCGCACGATGCGATCTCGGCCACTGGCAAGTTCTGTGATGGAAACAACGGCGCGCCGAGCACGGCGCTCAACGTTGAGTTTTTTGAGATGAACCGGTTCCATCAGCCCACCCGTTCAACATAAACGCGGATGCGCCCGCCGCATGAAAGGCCAACACGCCAAGCTGTCTCGTCGGCAACGCCAAATTCCAACATGCGCGGCTGGCCATCAGCAATAACATCCATCGCTTCTGACACAACAGCGCCTTCTACACAGCCACCTGAGACTGAGCCATGGAAATTGCCATCTTCATCAATAATAAGGTGCGAGCCGACTGGACGCGGGGCAGAACCCCATGTTTCAACCACAGTGGC
>JBGTAU010000102.1:0-5745 GCA_041749675.1 Rhizobiaceae bacterium
CATATCCATTCATGCCGATACGATTGCGGACAAATCATTGCGTGGCGCAACTGTTTATACTTTATCTGACAAAGCTTCGGACGAAGTTTCCAAAGCGGTCGCTCAGCAAGAGAACCTGTCTGATGCCATCGGCGGCGTAGAGGCTGAGATCGAAGATAAGACAGTGGCGGATATCCTCATTGATTTGACCCGGCGTGAAACGATCCAGCATTCCGTTGGGTTTGCCAGATCAACCGTTGAGGCGTTGAAGAAGAAGACTAATCTTATTCACAATCCTCATCGTTCGGCCGGGTTTCGCGTTTTGCGTGCCGCTGATATTCCCTCTGTGCTTGTCGAACTTGGTTATTTGTCTAACGAAGACGATGAACAACAGATCAATGATTTGGCGTGGCGGCAGTCGCTGGTACAGGAGCTGTCGCAGGCGATCGCTCTGCATGCAGAATCTTGGATGGTTGCGCGGCGTTAGTGAGGTTATCTTGAGTTGAAAGGATGGTATTTTGCCTTTGTTTTTTGTATAATTGTAAAAGGCTGGTCAAAATTTCATGGGATTGCCGCATTTGTAAGCTTCGAGTGGAATACCTTCGGCCGGCACGTTGCGTAAAATTTGCTGTATGGGTTGCTTGAGAATCGAAATTAAAACGGCCCACTTAGGGTTCCGGGGAATTTATGCTTAGACTAATTGGATATTTTTTTGGAATTGGCACGTTGCTGTTCTTTCTTGTGGCAGGCGGCGTGGCTTATTATGTCAGCAATTTATCAAAAGATTTGCCGAATTACCAAGTTTTGGCCGAGTATGAGCCTCCGGTGACCACACGTATTCATGCGTCCGATGGTGCGCTGATGGGCGAGTTTGCGACACAAAAGCGACTCTATTTGCCAATTCAGGCAATACCTGATCGTGTAAAAGCTGCGTTTATTTCCGCTGAAGATAAGAATTTTTATCAGCATCCGGGCATCGATCTTTATGGGTTGACCCGCGCGATTGCGACCAATTTGCAGAATTTTGGTTCTGGAAAACGCCCAGTCGGTGCGTCGACAATCACTCAGCAGGTCGCAAAGAACTTTCTATTGTCATCTGACCAAACCATTGATCGTAAAATCAAAGAGGCGATTTTATCGCTGCGCATTGAGCAAGCCTATTCCAAAGATCGCATTTTGGAACTCTATCTCAATGAAATCTTTTTCGGGCTAAATTCTTACGGCATCGCTGGTGCGGCACTGACGTATTTTGACAAATCGGTCAATGAATTGACCTTGGCGGAAGCCGCTTATTTAGCAGCTCTTCCAAAGGGACCATCCAATTATCACCCATTTCGCCAAACTGAAAAAGCTTTGGTGCGACGCAACTACGTCATCGATGAAATGGTGCAGAATAAATACGTCACGCTGGCCGAGGCGCAAGACGCCAAGAAACTTCCGCTTGGCGTAAATTTACGCAAAGCAGGCGATTATTTGTTTGCGTCAGAGTATTTCACTGAAGAAGTGCGTCGCGAAATCGTTGCGCGCTACGGTGAGAAGTCGTTGTATGAGGGTGGCCTGTCGGTACGATCAACCATTGATCCGAAGTTTCAAGTGATGGCCCGCGCTGCATTGCATCGTGGTTTGATTAAATTTGACGAACAGCAGGGCTATCGTGGTCCCTATAAGACGGTTGATGTTTCAGTGGATTGGGGCGCTGCACTGGGTGAAGTGCCACCAATGGCGGATGTTCCGGAATGGCGTTTAGCAGTCGTGCTGGATGCGACAGAAAATGGCCTATCTGTTGGCCTTCAGCCCGGGCGCACGGCATCTGGCGCTTTGGCAGAAGAGCGGGAAACTGCAATCATAGCGCCGGACGATATGAAATGGGCCAACACGTTGCGCATTGAAGACAAGCGCGTCAAAGCCAAAACCATCAATGAAATTGCCAAAGCTGGCGATGTCGTCTTTGTTGAAAAACAAGAAGCGGGAAATTGGCGCCTGCGTCAGTTTCCAGAAGTATCCGGTGCATTGATTTCAATGGACCCACATACCGGTCGCGTTTTGGCAATGGTCGGTGGGTTCTCGTACTCTCAATCGCAGTTTAACCGCGCTTCTCAAGCCATGCGTCAGCCCGGCTCATCCTTCAAGCCGTTCGTTTATGCAGCTGCATTGGATAACGGTTATACTCCTGCTTCCGTTGTTCTTGATGCGCCCATTACGGTTGATCAGGGCGGCGCGTTGGGGATTTGGGAACCGAAGAATTACGGCGGCAAACCCGCAGGTCCGTCGACGTTGCGCGGCGGTATTGAGCAGTCACGCAATCTTATGACCGTGCGTTTGGCCAAAGATATGGGCATGAAACTTGTGGCCGAATATGCGGAACGGTTCGGCGTGTACGACAAAATGTTGCCGGTCCTGTCGATGTCGCTGGGATCAGGCGAAACAACCACCTTGCGCATGGTCACGGCCTTCTCCGTTTTTGCCAATGGTGGCCGCGCAATTAAGCCGTCGATGATTGACCGCATACAGGACCGATTTGGTAAAACAATTTTCCGCCATGAGGAGCGTGGCTGCGAGGGATGTTCTGCCACCAGTTGGCAAGATCAACCTGAACCGGAACTCACCGATAGTCGCGACCAAGTCTTGGACCCGATGACCTCTTATCAGGTCACGTCAATGCTTGAAGGTGTTATCCAACGGGGAACGGCGGCAGGCATCAAAGACATTGGCTTTGCGGCTGCTGGGAAAACCGGAACGACCAACGAAGAAAAAGACGCTTGGTTTGTTGGTTATACGCCAGACCTGGTGACCGGCATCTATATCGGCTTTGATCAACCCAAACCCATGGGCAAAGGAATGACTGGCGGCGCTTTAGCGGCTCCAATTTTCAAAGATTTCATGCAGGCCGCGCTCGCGGATCGCCCTCATCCGGAGTTTCGGGCACCAGGTGGCATGACATTGGTTTCGATTGATCGAAAAACCGGTATGCGCGCTTCAGGCAAGGGTAAGAATGTCATTGTTGAAGCATTCAAACCTGGCACTGGCCCCGCCGATTCTTACTCAGTTATTGGCTTTGAGGATATTGCTGTGCAGCAAAGGGCGATCAAAATATCGCCAGCTGCTGTTAAAGTTATTGAGCAGGGTGGTGGTGGACTCTTCTAGCGTTGTGGTGTTTACACCATCGCAGTGCACCATTATGGTTCGCCCCAATAGAATCCAGCAAACTCAGGACTTATCAATATGCGCGCGGAAATGGATAGTTTGGTCGAAGAGATCAAGCAGGCACTCAGCCTGCTGAGGAGGCATCTTTGACTGGGATCAAGCAAACAAACGGCTTGGTTATCTAAACGAGTGCGCTGAAGACCCAAAACTCTGGGATGATCCACAAGTTGCGCAAGGCTTGATGCGGGAGCGTCAGGAGCTTGATGATTCGATCAATGCCATCAACCGCATTGAAAGTTCAATTGGCGAAAACGTCGAACTCATTGCCATGGGCGAAGAAGAGGGCGACGAAAGTATCGTTGCTGAGGCTGAACAAACCATTCGCGACACCATGATCGAAATTCGCCGTCGCCAGATTGAATCACTGTTGTCTGGCGAAGCGGATAAGAATGATGCTTTCGTTGAAATTCATGCCGGTGCCGGAGGGACGGAGAGCCAAGATTGGGCTTCGATTTTGCTTCGCATGTATACGCGTTGGGCGGAGCGTAAGCGCATGAAAGTAGAGTTGCTTGAGTTTCATGATGGCGAAGAAGCGGGTCTTAAATCAGCGACTATTCTGGTCAAGGGTGCCAACGCTTATGGTTGGTTGAAAACCGAATCCGGCGTTCATCGTCTGGTGCGCATTTCACCTTTTGATTCCAACGCGCGTCGCCACACGTCATTCACCAGTGCTTGGGTTTATCCAGTGGTTGATGATTCTATTGACATTCAGGTCAGTGAGTCCGATTGCCGAATTGACACATATCGCGCTTCTGGTTCTGGAGGTCAGCATGTTAATACGACTGACTCGGCTGTGCGCATCACGCATATTCCCACCAACATTGTCGTTCAATGTCAGGCAGACCGTTCACAGCATAAAAACCGTGCGACCGCTTGGTCGATGCTTCGTGCGCGCTTGTATGAACATGAGTTGGAAAAGCGCGAGGCCGCTGCCAATAAGGAGTCTGCTTCCAAGACCGATATTGGTTGGGGACACCAAATCCGTTCCTATGTGATGCAGCCCTATCAGATGGTCAAAGATTTGCGCACTGGCTATGAAAGCTCGGCACCGCAAGACGTGTTGGATGGTGATCTGGATGGTTTTATGGAAGCAGCTTTGGCGCAGCGCGTGCAGGGCGGCCATGCCGAGGTTCAAGACATCGACTGAACGTTTACCTGATTGTTAAAGAAGCGGTGCGATCTTGCGGCCGATGTTCAAATAGCGAACCGGGTCAACGGGATTGCCATCGACACGCACTTCGTAGTGCAAGTGCGGACCGGTAGAGCGCCCAGTGCTGCCGACTTCACCAAGCACAGCGCCTTCATCAACTGTTTCACCTTCGCGCACGTATATGCTGTTCAAGTGCCCATAGCGGGTGATCATACCGCCCTTGTGGCGCACTTCCACCATGTTGCCATAGCCACCTGAGCGTCCTGCCGTCACAACAACGCCTGCGGCTGGAGCCTTAATGCGATGGCCCGTTTCAGCGCGAAAATCGATACCAGAATGGAATGCCTGTGTTCCGAGCAATGGGTCTTTGCGATACCCAAACCGGCTCGTGGTGTCACTGCCCGGCACAGGATTGCCTATTGGATAGTGACGCGCCTCGCTTTTCATGTGATCAAGAAGGGTCAGTGCTTGGTCTAGCTTTTCAACTTCTTGATCAAACGCTGTGATTTTAGCGCCTTCATTGGCTGGAATATAAGGACCACCTTCCGCGGATGCATTGATCTCGGATATTGGGAGACCGGCCGTGCTGAGTGCGACTTTTATGTCTTGCGCTGTGCCGGCCGCGCCAGCGGCGAGATCGCGAATTTGGGTTAGTTGTGTGACTTCAATGTCTTTGATTGAGCTATTGATATTGGCAAACAATGCGTCGGCGCGGTCAGCGGCCGAAAGTTCATTTGGCACGTTGGCTTCATTGAAAATCCTACCCAGTAACGATGGTCCAATCGGATCTGCCGTATATCCAAGTATTTTTTCTTTTGGCTTCGACGATGGGACAGGAATTGCAGATTTTTGCAGGCTTTGATTAGCGCGTTCAAGCAGTGGCCCCAAGCGGCCACCACGGCTGGAAAGTTGCTCTTGGCGGTCGATGAGCTCGGCTACTTTGCTTTCCATTACTTGTTGGTCCAGCATTTGGCGCGATGTAATGCGATCAACTTGGGCGCGCAGCGCGGATATGCGGTCTTCATAGGCTTGCTGTATGCGTGCATTGCGCGCGACTGTTGCGCCAATTAGATCGTCGCGAAACACCAGATAACTCGTGGCCAGCAAATATCCAACGGCCATTGCCGATAGAACTGCGCCGGCCGTCAATGTCAGCCAAGGCTTGATTGTAAAGTGACTAACGTCATCGCCGTGCGCTATGATAATTGTGTGCGGTTCACGCCGCTTTCCGAACACCGGTTGCTTGGCTTGATTTCAGGTTGCTGGCTTGTAAATATTTATGTATGGCGTATGTGATGTGCTGTGTGCCTGCATCAGGCACGTGCATACTACACACTGGCGGTTGTGGATTTATGCAAGCTGTATATCAAGTGGGTGCTTGACAAGCCTGCAATCTGCAAAGCAAACCCCTA
>JBGTAU010000103.1:0-2742 GCA_041749675.1 Rhizobiaceae bacterium
TCCCGCTCCGCCCGATACTCCGGCGTGAGCTTGTAGTTTGTGAGCCAGACAACCGGCCCGTAATCGTCGCCCAGCGTGCCATCGTCCATCATCTTCTGGACGCTGAGTGTCCGCTTGAAACGCTCCTTGGCGGTCTCCGGAAGGCGCACGGCATTGGTCGGCAAACCGGCAACACGTTCGCTGGCAATGCGCTCTTCAAACTCGCGCTGGAGATCGCCGAGCGTCTTGTCGAAATCGACTTGATCGCGCTTTGCCCATGCCGCTTCCGTGGCAATCCGGCGCTCGCGGGCATCCATATCCTCCCAAGGCTTTTCGGCTTTTGCCTCCTCGGACATGGCGTCGATCGCAGCGTTGATTTGCGCTGTGGTGTGGACGGTCTCGCGCTTGGGCAAAGCGATCACATTGGGTGCATCGCGCCGCGCGACATCAAGCACGCGTTCGATCAAGGCTGGGCCAGACGCAATCTTTTTCATGTCTGCTTTGATCTGGCGTGTGGCGTCTGCGATCTTCTCGGCCTGCATGGCCTTGGCTTCACGCACGAAGGCTTGCGGGTTGATGCCCGAAAGCTCCGGGCAGGTCGCAATGCCTAGATACTGCCCGCCGTCAGCTGCAAACACATAGGCCTTGCCCATGTCGATCGGGTCTTGGCGCACCAACACTGTGACGCCCGGCAAGATGTGCGGCGTCATGTAATGGTAATGGTCGATGCGGATGCCAAACTTGGTCACGGTGCGGATGCCGTCTTTGCCCGCGACCGGCATCAGGAGCATGTCGAGCGCGCGCTCATCGACGGTGCGAACAACATGGGTTGATGCTGCGGCAGCAAGGTTGGGTGACTTGCCCTTGAGGGCGCTGTGAAGCCTGACATTGTAAACATCCAGCGCCCAGCGATCCATGTAAGCTGCAAGGTCTGGCCCCGTCATGGTGACGGCAAATGTCTTGTCCGCGCTCTCGCCGAGCCGTTCGGCAAAGCTCTTGCGGCTTTCAATCTTTTTGCGATCAGCCACATCATGGCCGATGAAGCCGTTCAGCAATGGACCAAAGTCATGCTGGAAGGTGCGGATTGATCGCTCGACATGACCTTTTTCTTGCGGCGTGTAAGCTTGCGAAAGCTCCATCTCAATGTCGAGCGCGGCAAACAGGCGCTTGGTATCTTGCGCCACAAAATCAGAACCATTGTCTGTTTTGATCGTGTCCGGAACACCCCATGCGAGGATTGCCTTGCGCACCAAAAGCGCGACAGCGGATGCGCGCGGCGTTCTGGACAGCGAAAGCACAACGCGGCGCGTTGCGATGTCGATGCAGCAATAGACTGCGTAGCGTCCATCTGTGCAAAGCGCATCGACCGGCGATGCATCAATCTGCCAGAGTGCATTGGCTTCGGTGATATGGCGCAGCATGCCCGTACCCGATGGTGCATAGGCAGAGCGGTAAAGATCGGGATTGGTCAACTTGACCAGTTCGACCTTATGGTTGGCTTTGAGCTCCGCAATCGTGTGCTGGAATGTGCGCACCGGCGGCATCGGCAAAACCTTTTCAACGCCCTTTGAAATGACGTTGATCGTGTCGCCGAACTCGGAGCGGCACAGCGTCAACACATGCGCTGCCGAAAGGTGCGGCTGGTGTGCAATCAAGCCCAGAATGAATTGGCGCACGCGGCCATTGTTGGCCGTATCAAGCGCGCCTTTGCCTTTGCGCGACAAGGCACGGTCAAAGCCCAGCTTCGCGCCCTTGCCGCATTCCTTCTCGCGCACCCACCGCTCAAGCGAGCGGCGTGACAATTCAGGAATGGTCTCGCGCACCCAATCATCGACGATGATGTGCTTGGCCTTATAGTGTGTGCAGAAGCGGCTGATGCGCTCGCCCTTGCCCATGATCTTTGGCAGGAACTTTCCAAATGCGTTGACAATCGCCAGCCGCGCATCTCGCTCAATGCGGGCGCGTCCGCTCAAATTCTCATCAGCCTCGTCTGCGACAATTGGTTTTGCCTCAATCACGAGATGGCGGCGTGAATAATCCATCTGCGCCAGCATAGGCAGCAAACGGATATGATACTCCATGCCGCCACCGCGCCCTGCACGTGGACGGGCAGCGCTGCTGTATGAATTCCAGTTCGACTTTTCAGCCATCATCTGGATACCGCGTTCAGTAGTTGGCAAATCCATCAGACATTCGTCAGCAATCTCGCGGGCAGTCAGCCATTCCTTCATGCTGCACCGCCCCACGATTTCGCCTTAGACGCGAATCGTGCATTCATCTGAAAATTGTGGTTCCGCAGGACATTTGACCTGTCTGCGGGACCTTTCGCCACCCCACCTGAAAGCAAGGAGACAAACATGAAAACCACGAAATCGACCGCTGTTGCCGATCGGATAAATAGGATGCACGATGAAGCGTCACTGTCTCGATGGAAGGACGTGTTCATCTCAGTTGTGACCGACGCGTTGCCGGACAACACCATCTTCCATGATGCGATGATTGCCGATCTTAAGCAGCGGCTTTCAACAACATCCACTGATCGTGAGCGACTGCCGTTTGAAAAGTGTTTAGAGTATTTGTCACACATCAAACGGTATCCCGCTTAAGAATGAGTGTGTCGAGGCTGGCGTCAATCTCACCGAGACTGATCAACAAGGACAATCCGCCAGTCAGATCGATCAGCTTGTCAGGAAACGAAAAGTTGCCACTCAGCATCATCGCTATGAGATTCTGTTGAGCCTCGCTGAGCGCGCAGAAGCGGTG
>JBGTAU010000104.1:0-2098 GCA_041749675.1 Rhizobiaceae bacterium
CACACCAAGTTTGCGCAGTTGTTTTCTGCAGCTGGCCTCGGACGCTGGCATATTGCCATTTTGTCCTGAACCCAAACCGAAAGGATTGACCAGTCGCGAAAATCCCGCCGCAATCGGGGTGGGCCGGGCAGGCTCCTCAATCAATGTATCGCGGCCTTCCGGCACTTCGACAATGGGGTCTTGTATAGGGGCGGGTTGTAGCAGTGTTTCTTCGGCAGCGAGCGAGGAATTGCTGAACTCGCTCGCCTCAGAAATCGGGGCCGGTGCCACCAACGCTGCGGTTTGCATGCCCACGTCAACGTCGGGTCGCATCACGCTTTCAGTGGTGCAGGCGGTGAGCGCTGTGGCAAGGCACAGACTGAAAATGATTTTGCGGCGCATCGGTCAACCCTTAATAATGGATTGAAGATATCGCTTAAAAGTGAATCATTCGTCAGCATCGGGTTTAAGGTCTGTGTTCATTTCATGGCAGCAGTCACGCAGTAAGCTGCACCTTTGCGCGGTGCTAAGTCGAAATGGAAATGAAACTCATGGTCACTGTCGCTGCCCGGCCCGAGCACTGTTTTAAAGGGACCACAGGCGGCGGCCCGCACAGCGTTCAAAAAATGCGCTTCAACTTTCTGTGTCATGGGTAATGTCGCAACAGGGATGGTCTTGCCTGAAGTGGTTGTAAAAGCGCCAATGTCGATGGCGCGGCCGTAGGCATGTTCAGAGAGTTTGCTGCTACCATTTCTGGTGCGGCAAACGTAAGCGGAAGCTTGTGTTATCGTTTTGATTGGGCTCCCCATAATGGCTTTTGCATTCTTTTGAATGACATCTTGAGTAAACCGCACAAATTGCAAAGCTGTCGGGCAGTCCAATACTGCAGGCGGTGTCAGTGCAACTCCATCGAGCAAAGTGCCAATTTCAAGGGGTTCAGCAATGGAACAACCGCCTTCTTCCTTGATCTGCGGCAGAATTTTAAATTGTACATTCAACTTTTTTAGATCCAGCGCGCAGGTTGAGCCCACGCTCCAAGCAGGTCTGGAAGGGGGCGACAAGGTCGTTGGTGTTGGCGCCTTAATCTGCGGGCGTGGCACGGGTACTGGTATGTTCTGAGCAAACAGTATCGCTGGCCATACAAGTAACGTTGCACTGAGAAATGAAAACATCAATTTCATACTTGAGTAAGATCATACTATGGGCCCAGCTGCAATAAAGCTTGGCTTGGTCGAAAAATTCGGCCCTGTTTTGGAATAGATTTAAAGCCACAGACAAAGTATTGACGACGGGAATGTTTGGATTTTACAGCAGTCCAAACAGGAATCACACCATGCTGAACTCGCCTCATATCTTACCAATTTTGCTGTTGATTGCCTCTAATGTGTTCATGACTTTCGCATGGTACGGCCATTTGAAGTTCACAGCGTCACCGCTTTGGATGGCAGTCATGGCCTCGTGGGGAATAGCCTTGATCGAATATTGGTTTGCTGTGCCAGCCAATCGCATCGGACATCAAGTCTATTCGGCTGCCGAATTGAAGACTATGCAAGAAGTCATCACACTGGTGGTGTTCAGTATTTTTTCTGTGTTTTGGCTCAAGGAAGCGATTACGTTCAATCACGTCATCGGCTTTGTGTTGATCGCGTGTGGGGCCGCGGTTATCTTCAAGGCGTAGCAGATTTTCGTCGCCACATTGGCACGAGCTCTACTGTCAGCATCGCAGAAAATATCAAAACGCAGCCAAACAATGGCAGCCCGCTGATGCGGGTTTCGTTGATCAGTGCATCGAAAAGAGCGGCAAATAGCGCCTCAGAGGATAAAATGATTGCCGCCTTTGCTGCCGTAGTGTGGCGCTGGCCGATGGATTGCATAGTGAAAGCAATACCGCCGGCAAATACGCCCGCGAACAAAATGTCGCCTGAAGCTAACACCACTGCACTCCAATCCAGTGTTTCGAAAAGCAGCGCGCACGCGAAACCGATCGCGGCGGTGACAGCAAATTGCGTGACTGCCTGGGTCACCGGTCGTCCCGTTTTGTTGGCATAGCGGTTGATAAATAAAATTTGCAGCGCCCAGAAGAACGCACACAATATTGTAAACCAGTCACCGATGACCA
>JBGTAU010000105.1:0-2069 GCA_041749675.1 Rhizobiaceae bacterium
TAAAAGGTAGAGCACTAAGTCGAGCTTAAATCGCTCCACCCAACCTCGTCATCGTCGGGCGTGTCCCGACGATCCAGACCTTCTGCAAAACGAAAAACGCCCGGACGAGCCGAGCGTTTCAAAAAAGTTTAGTGCGCTAAAGGTTAAGCAATCACCTTGCCAAACGCCACAGCAGTATCGCCCATGCGGGACGAGAAGCCCCACTCATTGTCGTACCAAGTCAAAATGCGCACGAAGGTGCCGTCCATGACCTTGGTCTGGTCCATGTGGAAGGTCGATGAATGTGGATCATGATTGAAGTCGATCGAAACATTTGGCTCGAGCGTGTAGCCCAAAATGCCCTTGAGCGGACCGGCATCAGCAGCAGCCTTGATCGCTGCGTTAATTTCTTCAACGGATGTTGAACGCTTAGCCACAAACTTGAAATCCACCACCGAAACGTTTGGCGTTGGTACGCGGATGGACGAACCATCGAGCTTGCCTTTGAGTTCTGGAATGACGAGACCAATCGCTTTTGCAGCGCCCGTCGAAGTTGGGATCATCGACATGGCGGCAGCACGAGCGCGATACAAATCCTTGTGCATCGTATCCAGCGTTGGCTGATCGCCCGTGTAAGAATGGATAGTGGTCATGAAGCCATGCTCGATGCCAACCACGTCATGCAAAACCTTGGCGACCGGTGCCAAGCAGTTGGTGGTGCAGGATGCATTGGAAATAACCATGTGGTCTTTCGACAGCAACTGATGGTTCACACCATAAACGACAGTCAAATCCGCGCCATCAGCGGGAGCTGAAACGATGACACGCTTTGCGCCAGCATCCAAATGGGCTGAAGCCTTTTCTTTGGAGGTGAAAATACCGGTGCATTCAAGCGCAATGTCCACACCAAGGTCTTTCCAAGGCAATTGCGCTGGATCTTTGATCGCCGTGACTTTGAACTTTTCTTTGCCGATCTTGATGCTATCGCCATCAACCGAAACTTCATGCGGAAAGCGGCCATGTACTGAGTCATAACGCAGCAAATGCGCGTTGGTTTCCACCGGACCCAGATCATTGATCGCAACAATATCAATATCTGTACGCCCCGATTCATGGATCGCACGCACAATATTGCGACCGATACGGCCAAAGCCGTTAATTGCAATTCTTACCTTAGCCATCGTTAGTCTCCTTTTAAGCGCTTCCAAGAAAAGTGGAAACCGGTTTTCTGTCCGAAAGCGCGTTGTAAAAAATAGAGGCGTTTTCAAATACTGCGTATTTTAAGACGCCTCTAAATCGATTAGTTAGCCATTATGGCGTGACATGACTGCGTCTGCAACTGCTTCCGCAGTGATTCCGAAATGTTTGTACAAATCCTTGGCTGGCGCGGACGCACCAAAGCCAGTCATGCCGACAAACAGACCATGCTCGCCGATGATTGCGTCCCAACCGAATCGCAAACCAGCCTCAACGGCAATGCGAACTGGCGCAGTGCCAATCACCGCTTTGCGTGTCGCTTCGTCTTGCGCCAAGAACAATTCCATCGACGGCACCGAAACCACGCGAGCGTGGACACCTTTATCTGCGAGCAACGCCCGAGCCTTGACGGCAATTTCAACTTCCGAGCCAGACGCAAAAATGCTGACCTGTGCTTTGCCACCTTCAGCAGCGAGCAACTCATAAGCACCCTTGCTGGAAAGGTTTTCGCTCGTGTTCTTCAAGCGAGCCTGTGCCAGACCTTGTCGGCTGAGGCACAGAACGGTTGGTCCATCGGTACGTTCCAGCGCGGCCTGCCAGCACTCGGCAGTTTCCACAGCATCGCAAGGGCGGAAAGTGCGCAGATTTGGAATACAGCGCAGCGCGGCCAGATGTTCAACCGGTTGATGGGTCGGGCCATCTTCGCCAAGGCCAATCGAGTCATGTGTCATGACATAAACCACGCCAAGGCCCATGAGAGACGCAAGGCGCATAGAGGGGCGGGCATAATCAGTGAAAACCATGAAAGCGCCGGCGGCAGGCACGAAGCCGCCATGCAGCGCGATGCCGTTCATGGCCGCAGCCATGCCGTGCTCGCGGATGCCCCAACGGAT
>JBGTAU010000106.1:0-3836 GCA_041749675.1 Rhizobiaceae bacterium
CGATGTGCAGGTGCGCGCCATTCTTGGGCCGCAGGTGGACAAGCCGGGGTTTAATATCCAAGTGTCGCAGGCTGTGCTTTCGTTGATTTTGAATGGGGTAAAAGTGCGCTAGCCGTTGTCGCTGCTGATAAACAGAAGGACAAACTATGGCGTTTTTGGCGATCTTCTCGGTTGTAACGGCAGCCGTTTTCCTGATCGGCGACGCGATTATGATCCCGTTTGTCATGCGTCCGCTGTTTTCATCGGCGCTCGGATCTGGAATGCTGGAAGAACTGCGGCTATTTCCTGCTGCATTGTTTTATCTCATCCACATTTTCGGACTTGTCTGGTTTGCGGGAAGGCCTTGTCGTTCTGACACTGCGCCATCCTGTGCTTTTGTAAATGGCGCTGTGCTGGGTTTCGTTGCTTATTCTTGTTACGAGATGACCAGCTGGACGATTATGCGCGACTGGCATATCGGCCTTGTTGTGACCGACCTCGTTTGGGGCTCGTTGATTTCTGGCGTTTCAGCTTGGGCTGGTGCATTTGCGGCTAGACGATGGGCAAAGTAGTTCTGTTGACCGCCGTTATGTTCATTTTAAAGTGCAGCTAATCACTCTTCAATGCATGACAATTACTCACGATAGCAACTCTACTCTGCCGCCTTCACCGCCATCGGATTGTTCGGGTGCGATGTCCAGTTCGCGTAAACATCTGTCACCTTCTTCTTGGTGCGCGGATCGACTGTGCCAGCCTTCATCGGCTCCATCGTGATGCAATCTTGAACAGGGCAAACGTTGACACACAGATTGCAGCCGACGCATTCATCATCCATCACCTCAAAGTGGCGTTTGCCATCTTTCGAGGACATGATGGCTTGGTGGGATGTGTCCTCGCACGCGGCGTAGCAGCGACCACATTTTATGCAGGCCTCTTGGTCGATGTGCGCTTTGGTGATGTAATTGAGATTGAGATACTGCCAATCTGTGACGTTCGGTACAGCCATGCCACGAAAATCTTCGATTGTTTTGTAGCCTTTTTGGTCCATCCATTCAGACAGGCCGTCGATCATTTCTTGAACGATCTTGAAGCCATAGGTCATGGCTGCTGTGCAGACCTGCACGTTGCCGCAACCGAGCGCAATATATTCCGCCGCATCGCGCCAAGTCGTGATGCCGCCGATGCCGGAAATTGGCATGCCGCGTGTTTCGGCGTCGCGGGCGATCTCGGATACCATCGAGAGTGCAATCGGCTTGACCGCAGGGCCACAATAGCCGCCGTGTGAGCCTTTGCCGTCAATCGAAGGCTCAGGCGAAAATGTATCGAGATTAACCGAGGTGATCGAGTTGATGGTGTTGATGAGCGATACGGCATCCGCACCGCCCGCTTTCGCCGCGCGGGCGGGCTTGCGTACATCGGTGATGTTGGGCGTGAGTTTCACGATCACCGGCATGCGGGTATATTGCTTGCACCAGCGCGCGACCATTTCGATATATTCCGGCACTTGGCCGACAGCCGCGCCCATGCCGCGCTCAGACATGCCGTGCGGGCAGCCAAAATTCAGCTCCACACCATCGCATTCGGTTTCTTCCACGCGTTTCAAAATAGCCTTCCAGCTTTCTTCAACACAGGGAACCATCAAGGATGCGATCAGCGCACGATCTTTCCACTTGCGCTTCACTTGTTTCATTTCGCGCAAGTTGATTTCGATATCGCGGTCGGTGATCAGTTCAATATTGTTAAGGCCGAGCAGGCGGCGATCTGCCCCCCAAATCGCGCCATAGCGCGGGCCGTTGACATTGACCACCGGCGGGCCTTCTTCGCCCAGCGTTTTCCAAACCACACCGCCCCAACCGGCGGCAAAAGCGCGCTCGACGTTGTAGGCTTTGTCGGTTGGTGGCGCAGAAGCCAGCCAGAATGGATTGGGCGATTTTATGCCGAGGAAAGTGGTTGAAAGATTTGCCATGATACTCTCCCTTAAGCCGACAATGCTGCGTGTATGGATTCCGCCGCGCGGCGTCCATCATCGACAGACGCAACCGTTAGATCTTTACCGCCAAAAATACAGTCGCCGCCCGCCCATACACCTTTGAGCGATGTGCGTTTTTCATCGTCCACCACGATGCGGTTTTTCTCGAGCTTCAATGCGCCGCCAGTCGGATCAACATAGGTTTGGCCGATAGCTTTAAACAACGTGTCGCAAGCGATCTCGAATGTCTCGCCGGTGCCTTTGAGCTTGCCGCCGGACGGCGCGGTTTTCTCGCAAACGATAGTGGCCAGCTTGCCGCCCTTCTTTTTGATCTTCACAGGCATGGCGTTGTGGCGAACGACAACGCCTTTCGTTGCTGCTAGTTCCTGCTCGTATGCAGATGCGCCCATTTCGGCCTGACTGCGGCGGTAAATGATTGTGACTTCTTCCGCGCCTAAGAGCTTGGACTGCACGGCAACATCAATCGCCGTCATGCCGCCGCCGATCACTGCCACACGCTTGCCCACTTTTAGTGTCGACAGATCGTCGCTCTGGCGAAAATCATAAATATAAGCGACTGCATCTTCAATGCCTTTTGACTTTTCGCCATCCATCCCAAGCGCATTCACACCTGCCAAGCCGACGCCAAGGAAGACAGCGTCATGGTCGTTGCGCAGTGTCTCAAGGTCTAAATTTTTGCCGAGACGTTTGCCATGCTTGATGGTGATGCCGCCAATGGAGAGGATGAAATCCACCTCTTTTTGGGCAAAATCATCCACCGCTTTGTAAGCAGCGATACCAAATTCATTGAGGCCGCCCGCCTTTTTCTTGGCTTCAAAAACCGTGACTGCATGGCCACGCATGGCAAGCCGATGGGCAGCAGCAAGGCCCGCCGGACCGGCGCCCACAACGGCGACTTTCTTGCCGCTCTTCTTGGCTCGTGAGAACGGGTGCTTGCCATCTTCCATCAAATGATCAGTGGCATAACGCTGCAGCTGACCGATTTTAACCGGCTTGCCTTCCGCCACCTCGCGCACGCAAACTTCTTCGCACAGCGTTTCTGTCGGGCAAACGCGGGCGCACATGCCGCCCATGATGTTCTGTTCAAAGATAGTGCGGGCTGCACCATTGGGATTACCGGTAGAAATTTGGCGGATGAACAGCGGAATATCAATTGAAGTCGGGCATGCCGTCATGCACGGTGCGTCATAACAAAAATAACAACGATCAGCCTCAACAGCCGCTTCATGGGCATCTAACGGCGGGTGCAAATCGCTGAAATTGCTTTTCAACTGCTCGCTCGTCAATGCCATTATATGCCTCCGATTCAGTGTTCCGAATTCCGTTCTAGGGAAATTATTTGAATGAGAATGTCCCAGTTTAATCCGCTCGTCAATTTTTTTATTGTTTGGTCAAAATTTATTTATGTGATCGAGAAATCCCTCAAAAAATGAAAAAGCGCTGCACTTGAGTTTCAAATGCAACGCCTTTTCTCCGAGTGTCCCCCACCCGAAACTTTAGACCGATTTTTGCGTCCTACACCGCTGGATGAATGACACCTTTGCGTAAAACAATGTTGCCATACAGCGCAGCTTCGCTGGATGCGACGATGGCAAAAGCGCCCTTCACCCGATCATAAAATGCTTGGCCATGTAGCGGAACCAACGTAATCTTGGGCTCATAAGTTGAAACCACTCGCTGAAAATTTTCATGAATTTTCTGTGGCTGTTCTGTGAAGGGCGTGAAAGCAGCTTCTGGCACCATATGATCAAGCGTAATGACAGAAAGGATGGCATCCAAAAGAGATGACGCACTATGCCCATCTGCACGCACGAGCCGCCGTGCATCTGCTACAGCGGGGTAATTGCCGTCTACGATAGCGATCTCA
>JBGTAU010000107.1:0-4793 GCA_041749675.1 Rhizobiaceae bacterium
TCGATGATGCAAAACAAGGGGCAGGTCATTGCCACCGACAGCGATAAGGGCCGTCTCGCTCCTATTTTTGAGCGCATCAAACGCGCCGAAACACGCAATGTGCAAGTGCGCCCTGCCAAATCTGACCTTTCAGATTTGGTCGGCACCATGGATCATGTGCTCATCGATGCGCCATGCACTGGCGCTGGCACATGGCGTCGCCGCCCTGATGCGAAATGGCGTTTGAGCGAAAGTCAACTTGGTCAGCGTGTAGAGGAACAGTCTGCAATTTTGGCAGAAGCGCAAAAGTATGTGAAGCCAGGCGGACATTTAGTCTATGTCACGTGCTCGTTGTTCCAAGCTGAAAATAGCAACCAAGTCGCAAGTTTCGTGAAAGCCAATCCAAAGTTTGCGCCTGTTTCCCCTGAAGAACTGATCAAATCCAATGCACCTTCGATGAATTCCGAAAGCGCAATAGTTGATCAATACGGATTGACGCTGACACCGCTGCGCACACAAACCGATGGGTTCTATTTGTCTGTTTTGCAAAAGCAATAAACATGAACCGGCTGCTGGAGTCGCCCGGTTTCCTACTCGTTATTGTCGGCGCTCTGCTGGGCGCTAATTTTCCGATTGGAAAACTCGTCTCTGGAGCCGGCGTGCCGGGCATCGTCTGGGCAGCTCTTCTATCGATCACGGCAAGCCTCTCGCTCGGTGTTTATGTTTTCGCCAGCGGTCGCAAAGTTGCCTTCGACCGCCAGCACTTGCGCTACTTTGCCATCACCGCGCTGACGGCTTATGCAATTCCGAACGCGTTGATATTTGCGGCAATCCCGCATCTGGGGTCCGGTCTAACGTCCGTGTTTTATACGCTTTCGCCAATTTTTACGCTCGTGTTCTCGGGTTTGGCAGGTCTGCGCAAACCTCGGTTCCTTGAATTGGCAGGCATTGCATTTGGTTTTGCCGGCGCTTTAATGGTCGTCAGCGGACGCGGCGAAATTGGCAAGCCCGCCGAGCTGATCTGGCTCTTGGCCGCCTTTGCTGTGCCACTCAGCCTTGCGCTCGGCAATGTGTACCGCACGTTGGATTGGCCGGACAATGCCAATCCCGTCTGGCTTGCCGTCGGCAGTCATGCCGTCGCGGGGGCGGTCTTGAGCATCTTGGCGCTGATTTTACACTCAAACATTGAGATGATGCGCGTTGCAACAATTCCCTTGGCTGTTGTGATGCAAGTCATAGCATCATCCTTGATGCTCCCGCTGTTCTTTCAGTTGCAACGCGTAGGTGGTCCTGTCACACTCAGCCAGATCGGCATCGTCGCAGCCGGCGTCGGCATCGGGATCGGCTCTTTAGTCTTCGGCGAACGCTACGCCACCATTGTTTGGGTCGGCGTGGCAGTCATCGTTGTCGACGTCGGTCTAACTGTCTTTTCACGATTGCAAAATTCAAGAGGAACTTGATCCACGACCGTAAGTACATCGTACAAACCATTAAAATTGGAGCCTTACATATGAATCGGTATCTCACACTGGCTTTGTTTATTGCGCTCGGTTTCGGCGGCGGCTCTCTGATCGGGGTCAACAACATCCCCGGTCAATGGTATGCCGCTCTTGCAAAACCGTCGTTTAATCCACCAAACTGGATTTTCGGCCCCGTCTGGTCGATCCTTTACGTCATGATCGCCATCGCAGGCTGGCGTTTGTGGGAAAACCATCGCTCTTCAACTGCAATGAAAATTTGGTGGGCCGCGCTCGTGTTAAACTTCCTATGGTCGCCGGTATTTTTCGGGTTTCAAAATCTGGCGTTGTCGCTCGTGGTCATCGTAGCGCTGTTGATCCTTATCTATGCCTTCATCGCAAAAACATGGCACCTTGATCGTCTGGCTGCGTGGTTATTTGTGCCGTATGCCGCTTGGGTGTCGTTTGCTACTCTCTTGAATGCATCTATCTTGTGGCTGAATTGAATTTTAAGTGCTCACTGGTTTGACTTCGCAATCTGCGCATACCAAAAAAGCTCATGAACCCATCTGACTTCATAACCGTTATCGCAGGCAAATCGATCCTGTTCGTCATGGCCGTCGATGCTGAGTACGGTCGGCATCTGCGTGAGCGCTTCACACCTTTATTCACCGGTGTCGGCCCCGTGGAAGCTGCCATGGTGCTGTCCTCATTCCTCACATATCTGGATGCGCAGAATGCAGTGCCAGATTTGGTTATTTCGCTCGGGTCCGCAGGTTCTCGAACTCTCGAGCATACGGGCGTTTATCAAGTGAGTTCCGTGTCCTATCGCGACATGGATGCCACCGCGATTGGCTTTAAAAAAGGCGTTACGCCTTTGCTCGATTTACCCGCAGTTCTTGAAATGCCGTTGACAATTGAGGGTATCCCAGCAGCCAGCATCGCCACTGGCGCAAGCGTCGTCACCGGCGTTGCTTATGACGCTATTCAAGCCGACATGGTCGACATGGAAACCTACGCATTATTCCGCGTTTGCACCGGCCACGGCGTGCCGCTGATTGGCTTGCGTGGCATTTCAGACGGCAAGTCCGAAGTCACCCAAATGGCCGACTGGACCGAATATCTCCACATCATTGATGAAAAGCTGGGGCGGGCCGTCGATAAGATTTCCGCCGCCTTAGAAGCAGGTGAAATAATTATTCACCCACATGGTTGACTATTAATATTATCCGGTATATTCACCCACATGGTTGAACGTCAGTCAGATGAACTAATGCTTTCAGAAATTCTGAAAGCGGCAAGTGACCCGACAAGGCGCTCGCTTCTCACTTCATTGGTGCAGGAGGGGCCTACGCGGGTAACGGATCTGGCCGCATATTATAATATGAGCCTCAACTCGGTTTCCAAGCACATAAAAGTCTTGGAGGCTGCCGGATTGGTGACACGAAAAGTGGTGGGCCGAGTGCACTGGATAAGTGTGAATACTGACCCCGTTTCGCTCATCGATAACTGGTTCAAAACGCTGCGTTCAAACTGGGAAATGCGTCTGGAAAAACTAGAAGACATATTGAACAAGGATGAGTGAAATGAATGATCTAAGCCTGACTGTAACACGCCGTATCAATCAACCTGCAGCCAAGATTTTTGAAGCGTGGTTAGACCCAAAAATGATGGCGCAATACATGGTGCCGAACGAAGATTTCACCGTGCCTCAAGCTGAAATCGATGCCAAAGTTGGTGGTCGATTTTCCTTCATCGTCAAGAAAGATAAAGACAATCCGCACGCCGGAACTTACCTTGCAATAGATCGATACACCAAGATAGAGTTCACGTGGGAGTCCCCATTTTCTGCCGACGGAAGCATTGTCACAATTCTTTTCACACCGACCGATGGTGGCGCAACCGAAGTGGAATTAACCCACGTAAAATTCTTGTCCGAACAAAGCCGTGATGGACACCAAAATGTTTGGGGCATAATCCTAGAGACGCTCGACAGATTGGTTAGCGAATAGCCGCTTTCCAAGCACTAGACCCTTGCGCGATTGCTATCGGTCCGGCCGGACTTGAATCAACTTGTGAACTTGTCGATTCAATTGATGCGCGTTTACGTCTAACCCGTTGCGCCGACTCGTGTTTTTCATTAAGTGCTCGCCATGAAAACAACACCGCATCAATCCATCCTCATCATTGATTTTGGCAGCCAGGTCACGCAGTTCATCGCGCGCCGAGTGCGCGAGACGGGCGTCTACTGCGAAATCCACCCGTTCCAGTCGGCAGCATCAGCCTTTGAAAAGTTGCAGCCACATGGCGTCATTTTCTCAGGTGGCCCCGCCTCCGTGCTCGATGAAGGGTCGCCCCGCGCACCGCAATCCGTGTTCGATAGCGGCGTTCCAATTCTTGGCATTTGCTATGGACAGCAGACCCTGTGTACTCAACTTGGCGGCAAGGTCGAGGGCGGCCACGCCCGCGAATTTGGCCGCGCCGATGTTGAGATCAAAAAGCCATCCAAGCTGTTTGATGGCTTGTGGGAAACCGGTAAATCTTACCCCGTCTGGATGAGCCACGGCGACCGCGTCGTGAAGCTTCCCGAAGGCTTTGAAGTCATCGCCACATCCGAGAATGCACCCTTCGCAATCGCCGCTGATGAGACCCGTAAATACTACACGACAATGTTCCATCCTGAGGTGGTTCACACCCCTGATGGTGGCAAGCTGCTCGCCAATTTCGTCCACAAAATTGTCGGTCTCAAAGGCGACTGGTCGATGTCCGCCTATCGCAAAGAAATGGTCGACAAAATCCGTGAACAAGTCGGCGAGGGCAGGGTGCTCTGCGCACTATCCGGCGGCGTGGATTCGTCCGTCGCAGCGCTGCTCATCCATGAAGCCATCGGTGACCGGCTGACCTGCGTCTTGGTCGATCACGGCTTGATGCGTAAGGATGAAGCAGCGCAAGTTGTTGCTATGTTCACCGAACATTACAATTTGCATCTCGTGCATGTCGATGCGTCAGACACATTCATCTCCGCGCTGGAAGGCGAGGCCGACCCAGAGGTCAAACGCAAAACTATTGGCCGTCTTTTCATCGAATTGTTCGAGCGCGAAGCCAAAAAGTTGGAAGAAGATGGTCGTGGTAAGTTCGCGTTCCTCGCGCAAGGCACGCTCTATCCAGACGTCATCGAAAGCGTATCCTTTTCCGGTGGTCCCTCCGTAACCATCAAAAGCCACCACAATGTCGGCGGTCTACCGGACCGCATGAACATGGCTTTGGTCGAACCCTTGCGCGAACTGTTCAAAGACGAAGTGCGCGCGCTCGGCCGCGAACTTGGTCTGCCCGATAGCTTCATCGGTCGCCACCCAT
>JBGTAU010000108.1:0-5470 GCA_041749675.1 Rhizobiaceae bacterium
TTGATTAAGCGGCACAAAGGGCGATTGCCGCTCATGATCGAGGCACTGCCGGAAGGTATTGTTGTGCCAAGTGGCACTCCGCTTGTGCAGGTAAAGAATACCGATCCGGATTTCTTCTGGCTGCCTACGTTCATCGAAACAGCACTGCTCCGCGGGGTCTGGTATCCTTCCACCGTTGCGACGATTTCACACCATGTGCGGGGCATTATTTCCGGATTTTTGGATAAGACCTGCGATGAACCTGCGGCGGTGTTGCCGTTCCGGCTGCATGATTTTGGCGCGCGTGGAACGACTTCGTTTGAACAAGCCGGCATTGGCGGGCTGGCGCATCTTGTTAATTTTATGGGAACGGACACAGTGAGCGGTCTCGTCTTTGGGCGCCGACACTATCATGAAAAAATGGCAGGCTTCTCCATTCCCGCCGCTGAGCATTCGACGATGACATCGTGGGGTGAAGCTCATGAAGTGGATGCCTATCGCAATATGATCACGCAGTTTGGCGGGCCTGGTAAATTGGTCGCCGTCGTATCGGACAGCTATGACCTTTACCGCGCGGTCCGTGAAATTTGGGGCAAGACGCTGAAAGAGGATGTGAAGGCCATGGGCGGCACATTGATTGTGCGGCCTGATTCTGGCGATCCGACCGTAGTACCTATCGATGCGATCGATATGTTGGGCGAGTCGTATGGCTACACGACAAACTCAAAAGGTTACCGCGTCTTACATCCATCTGTGCGGGTGATCCAAGGTGATGGCATTACGCCGGATTCCATCAAGATTATTCTCGAGCGCATGATGCGCAAAGGTTGGTCTGCCGAAAATATCGCGTTCGGCATGGGCGCAGGTCTACTGCAAAAATTGACGCGAGATACGCTGCGCTTTGCCATGAAGGCTAACGCGCGGCTCGACGATGATGACCATTGGACGGGCGTCAACAAAGATCCAAAAACCGATCCCGGCAAAGCCTCCAAGCGCGATCGCCAAGCCGTGGTGTTGGACCAAGGCGAGTTGGATGCGGTTTCGCTAGAGGATTTGGGTGGTCGCAAGAACTGGCTGCAGCCGGTGTGGAAAAACGGCGAACTGTTGGTGGATTGGACACTGGCAGAGGTGCGTGAGCGTGCGGCGCAAGGTTTAGTGCATGGTTAGCATTTAGATGCTTTCCAATTCAGCCTAGGCGAACTAAGGATTGAAAATTCAATTTGGGAGAAGTCAGCCATGTTTCGTTGGGGTGTTTTATCAACTGCTAAAATCGGGCGCGAGCATGTGATCCCCGGCATTGTAAAAGCAGACAACGGCGTGTTGGCCGGTATCGCCAGCCGTGACCTTAAAAAGGCCGAAGAATTGGCCAAGCATTTCGGTGCGCTAAAAGCCTATGGCTCTTATGAAGACCTGTTAGCTGATCCTGACATTGATGGCGTTTATATTCCGCTGCCGACTTCGCAACATGTTGAATGGACCATCAAGGCGGCCAATGCTGGCAAGCATGTGCTTTGCGAAAAGCCGATTTCGCTGGATTCTTCCGAAATCGACAGCCTGATTGAAGCACGCGAGCGCAACAAGGTTGTAATTTCAGAAGCCTTTATGGTCACTTACCATCCGCAATGGATCAAAGTACGTGACTTGATTGCCAATGGTGCAATTGGCAATTTACGCCATGTGCAAGGTGCTTTCACCTATTTCAATACAGACCCGACCAACATGCGCAATATCTTGGAACTTGGCGGTGGTGCACTGCCGGACATCGGCGTTTATCCAACCGTCTCGACACGTTTTGCTACTGGCAAGGAACCCGTTCGGGTGAGTGCGAGTGTGAAATTCGATCCGGTTTTCAAAACAGACATGTTCTCCACAATCCGCGCGGATTTTGGCGATTTTGAACTCAGCTTTTATCTCTCCACACAAATGGCCAACCGGCAATTGATGGTGTTTCATGGCGATGCTGGTTTCATTGAAGTTCACGCTCCGTTTAATGCCTCGCTGTATGATCACGACCACATTACGCTGCACAACCGCGCCCATGACGGCGCGCAAGTGTTCCGCTTTCCAGGCCTTGATCAGTACAAAATCGAAGTGGAAGCCTTTGCACGCGGCGCAACGGGCGGCAATCAAAAGCTGTTCAGCTTGGAAAGCTCAAAGGGCAATCAAAAGCTGATCGATGCGGTGTTTAAGGCCGGCAAAAGCGGAAACTGGGAAAACGTTTAGCCTGCGATCACGACTAGGCCTGCCATGACCAGAAGCGTACCCATTCCTTTGCGCAGCGTCAGTGGCTCGCCAAGGAAATACCACGCCAGCAATGGTACAAGCACAAATGTCAGCGCCATAAATGGATAGGCGAATGACAGTGGCACGCTCTTCAAGAGGTAAATCCAGACGATAGTGCCAAGGCCGTAGATAAAAAGGGCAAGGATCAAAAACGGGTTGGTGAGCAAGCCCGCCAACCCTGCGATATCAGCTCCGCCTGTGCGATCAGACGCCAGTTTGAACAGCACTTGACCGGTGGCGATCATCATTGGTGTGATGATGAGCCCGCCAAGAACCGGTAAGGGCAGCGCATTCAGCATTAGGACGCCATTGTCCGCTCTTCGGTGTAATAAATGTCGCGACCAATGTCTTGAATATCAAACTTGGGCGGAACCGGATGGACTGCGCGCAAGAATGAATGCGTGTAGGGGAAAAAGTTGAAATGCGGATTGAACGCATAACGCGATTCGCGCTCGCGCGGCACGATGATGATCAGGCGATGCTTGGCAATGCGGCGCAGTTCCGCAATTGCTTGGCGGTATTCAAGCACATGTTCAATGACGTGCGTGCACACAACGGTATCAAACTCGCCATCTTTGAACGGCAGCGATTCAATTTTTGCCGCCACATATTCAACGCCGGGAATGGTCGCTGCATCTTCGACCACAAAGTCAACGCCGGTTAGTCGTTTCAGTTCAGGCTTGGCCGTGCGGAACTTGGAGAGCAGCACACCGGTGCCGCAGCCGACATCGCAGACGCTGTCGCCGATGAGATCAGCAATCATGCGGTCAATACAGGCTTTGGAATTGTCAGTGCCTTCATGGACGCGCGGATGTTCACGGTACAGGTCTTCGTATTCTTGCGCAGTGAGAAACGGTGCGCGCTCGCGGAAATTAGCCAGTGTATCAATGTGTTTGCCCCAAGCCATTTTGGCAACGCCGCGGAACAGTCCGCTGTCGCGCACGATTGGCGGAAGCACGTCTTCGAGAACAAAACGGATTTTATTAGTTGTTTCGCGGTTCATGAGTTCTTTTCCAAAATTCAGAGTTTAAGCAGCACGCACGATTTTTTTCTCATCAGAGCGGCGGCGCGTCGGTTGATTGGTTACTAAGCCAACTTTTTCGCCGCGCCGTGCCGGTAGGCTCAAATAGAAAATGCGTTTTTGTTCAGCGCGGCCACGGGCGATGGAATCCAAGATCAGGCCCGCAAAGAATGACAGCATCGCAATCGTAAACATGCCGATGCCTAAGTTCCAACTCGGCAAGCGCTTGACGAGACCCGAGGCAAGAAACTCGTAAACCACCGGCAATGCAAGGCCGATACCGACAAGTGTGAACAGCGCCGCAACGCCGCCAAACAGGCGCATCGGCTGCGTTTCTTTCATCAAGGACACAAACATTTTCAAAATACGGTAACCGTCTTTGAATGTGGAGAGTTTGGAGTGAGAACCTTCTGGACGACGGCCATACTCGAGTTCAATTTCACACACTGGCAACTTGAGCTGTGAAGCATGCACCGACATTTCCGTCTCGATCTCGAAGCCTTTGGATACAGCAGGAAAGCTTTTGACAAAGCGGCGCGTGAAAACGCGATAGCCGGAAAAGATATCGGTGAAGTCATTGCCGAACAGTGATTGGAACAGGGTATTGAATATCTTGTTGCCAAAGGCATGGCCTGCGCGCCCCGCATCGTCGGTGACACCGCGGCGCACGCCGACGACCATATCAGAACGTTCACTTAAGAGCGTGCGGATCAATTCTGGTGCATCTTCTGGCGCGTAGGTGCCATCGCCGTCTGCCATAATGTAAATGTCTGCCTCAATGTCTGAGAACATGCGGCGGACAACATTGCCTTTGCCTTGCCGGGTCTCGCGCACCACTTCGGCGCCAGCGAGACGAGCGCGAAGCGCAGTCAGATCACTGGAATTATTGTCGTAAACATAAATGCGTGCGCCAGGCAGCGAGGCTTTGAACCCCTTCACAACATCGGCAATAGTCAAGGCCTCATTGTAGCAAGGCAACAACACTGCCACTTCATATCCACTCAGTACATCTGACATGAAAAATTCCGTTCCAAAACTGTTTGTGTCTTAAAATACCTTCGATCAACACGACTATTGGCTATCGTCGGTTAAGGTATCGTTAGAGCGGGACAAATTTTGTAAAATACTTGCTAAAAAATTCACATTTAACGAAGTCTTGGTGTGTCTGTGATGTATCTGCCGTAGTTTTTAATGCGGGTGCACTATGGATAACGCTGAGCTTTCTGAGTCATTTGGCCGCCGTTTCTTTAATTGGAAAATTCTTGCGGTAGCGCTTTTGGCTACATTGGTGTTTGCACTTGTGTTTTCAAACAACGCCAAACCCAATGATGCGAATGATTTTTTGAATAGCACAGACGACATGGTGCGCATGGTGATTGTGCGTGACTGGTTGGCAGGGCAATCTTGGTTCGACCCGATATTGCATCGCCTTGGATTTGAACCGGGCACTGTCATGCACTGGTCGCGTTTGGTGGATTTGCCTCTTGGGTTGCTCATCAGCATTGGTCATTTTCTTGGCTTTGAAAGCGGAGAGCGTTTTGCTTCGGCAGTTTGGCCTCTCGCCACTTTTGTATTGGCGCTGACTGGTCTTTTAACTGGCGTGCGCCACACCAGCGGGTCTGATAATGTCATTCCGTCTTTAATCATTGGTGGATTTGCGCTGTGGACTTGGGGTAGTTTTGAAGCTGGCGCTATTGATCATCACAATATTCAAACTGCCTTAGCCATATGGGTTGTCGCATTGGTTCTGCCGTGGGGCAACGCCATCGTCAATTTTCGAATGGCTGGCATTGTCATGGCAATCTTATTGGCCATCGGACTGGAATCTTTGCCCATCGTCATTGCTGGCGCATTGGCAATTCTGTTGCGATTGGTTGTTGAGCGCGACACCCTGTATGATGCGGTTCGCCAGTTTGGGTTATCGTTGGCGGTGACCATTACGTTGCTGTTCTTCGCGCTTATTGGTCCGCAAAATTATGCCCAAACCTATTGCGATTCGCTTTCCCTATTCCATTTGGTCTGCGCTGGCGCGGGTGGCGTTTTACTCTATAGCATCATGCATCCGCGCGTACGCGCGATTTTGCCTATGCCGTTTTTCACAGCGCCAGCAATTGCCGGTGTCGTCATTATCGCGATCGCGCTCGTTTATTTTCCGAATTGCTTAGCTGATCCGGTCGCCGGCATTGA
>JBGTAU010000109.1:0-7307 GCA_041749675.1 Rhizobiaceae bacterium
GGATCTTCTGCAAGCCTGCGCGCTTGAAAAATCCGACGCTCGCGATCGTTGAGCGAAGACATTGCTTTTTGCAGCATAGAGCGGCGAGAATCGAGCTCGTCTTGTTCGATTAAAATTGTCTCTTGGCTGTCGTGATCGTCCACCAACCAGTCTTGCCACTCGCCGCTTTCGCCTTCACCGGCACGAATGGGCGAATTCAAGGATGCATCGCCAGACAGGCGCTGGTTCATTGAAGTGACTTCTGCCTCGCTGACATTGAGTTTTGTCGCAATTTCAGTGACGTGCTCAGGCTTCAAATCGCCTTCATCGAGCGCCCGCAACTTGCCTTTGAGTTTGCGCAAATTAAAGAACAGCCGCTTTTGATTGGCGGTCGTGCCCATTTTGACAAGGCTCCACGAGCGCAAGACATATTCTTGGATCGACGCCTTGATCCACCACATGGCATAAGTTGCGAGGCGAAAACCGCGCTCGGGCTCGAATTTTTTCACAGCCTGCATGAGGCCGACATTGCCTTCGGAAATCACTTCGCCAATCGGCAAGCCATAGCCGCGGTAACCCATCGCAATTTTAGCGACGAGGCGCAAATGGCTGGTGACCAGCTTATGGGCAGCTGTTGTATCTTGATGTTCGGCAAAACGCTTGGCGAGGATAAATTCCTCTTGTGGCTCAAGCATTGGAAATTTACGGATTTCGTCGAGGTAGCGAGACAGACCGCCTTCGCCAGACATGAGAGCAGGAACAGTACCACGGGCCATTTTTTAGCACCCTTTCATTCTTCTAATTTCAAATCCCCATTGCGGCGGATTTGTGTTGCCCAATCCGACTTCGGCAATGGGCAAGCGTCCGGATCATATATGTATAATAATTGCGATTACAGTATGGCGGGAAGAAAATTTTGGGTGATCGCGGAAATGTGATTTCGGACTTCCCCTCTGCGTCGGCTTCGCCGACACCTCTCCCCGGAGGGGCGAGGTTAAAGCAGCGGTGCTGTTCTAAACGCTTCGACCAGCGTTTCCATATCGTCCGGCAATTCCGTCTCGAACTCCATGTGCTCGTCGCTGGTGGGGTGGGCGAAGGCTAGGAGGTAGGCGTGGAGGGCTTGGCGGGGGAAGGTGCGGACGGTTGTCGCTAGGGGTTCGGGCAGTTTGTTGACCTTGGTTTTGAAGGCCATGCCATAGTCTTGATCGCCGATGAGCGGGTGGCCGATGTGGGCCATGTGGACGCGGATTTGGTGGGTTCGGCCGGTTTCTAGGCGACATTCGACCAGCGAGGCCATGGCTGTGCCGTCTGGCTTTAGACCAAAACGCTCAATGACCGTGAAATGCGTGACGGCGTGGCGGGCGTCTTCGCGGCCTTCGGGGACCACGGCTTGCTTCATGCGGTCTTTGGTGGAGCGGCCGAGATGGGCTTCGATGGTGCCGGTTTGGCGCGGCGGGGTGCCCCAGACGAGGGCGAGATAGGCGCGCTCTAGGTCTGCGGTTTCGCCATGATCAGCAAAGGCGTTGGAGAGATATTTATGTGCATGATCGTTTTTGGCGGCGACCATGACGCCGGAGGTGTCTTTGTCTAAGCGATGCACGATGCCGGGGCGCTTAACGCCGCCGATGCCGGAGAGGCTTTCCCCGCAATGGTGGATGAGCGCGTTGACGAGCGTGCCGGTCCAGTTGCCAGCGCCGGGATGCACGACGAGGCCAGCGGGTTTGTTGATGACGATGATGTCGTCATCTTCGTGGAGAATGTCTAAATCTATCGCTTCGCCCTCTGGCTCAGCGGGTGCGGCTTCGGGCACAACGAGGGAGATGATATCGCCCAGTTGCAATTTTTGTTTGGGCAGGTTGGCAATTTTGCCATTACGCATCACTGCGCCGTCTTCGATGAGGCCTTTGATGCGATTGCGCGAAAAATCGGGGGCAAGTTGCTCGGTCAACCATAGGTCTAAGCGCAGGCCGATGCTATCAGCTGATACGATCAGGTCTTTCCTATCGGCGTCTGTTTCGCTATCAGAGTGCGCAATCTTATCAGGAGCCATGCGACACCATGAATAAAGCGGTACAATTCGAAGACGATGATAAGCCGCTTGATCCTGCGATGGAAAAGGTTCGGCGCAAGATGATTAGGCTGTTGGTGGTGTCAATTGGCATCATGATGGCTGGCGTTATGGCGTTGCTTTTCGCAATTGTCTACAAAATGAACAATAAATCTGTGCGCCCCGTTGCGGCCACCAGCTTGACGATACCGCAAGGCGTGGATGAAATTTCTGGAACGATCGCCTTGCCGGAAGGTGCGCAGATCAATTCGCATAGTTTGTCTGGCACACAAATACTGCTGGATTTGACGCTGGCTGACGGCAAGCGCGAGATGGCTCTATATGATATGGGACAAGGTAGAATTATTGCGCACTACAAACTGACGAACGTAAAGTAAGCATGGCGATGATTGGCTTAGTCTCACTTGTTGTGCGCAATTATGATGAGGCGATTGCGTTTTACGTCGGTAAGTTGGGCTTTGACCTGATTGAAGACACGGTTTTAGCGCCAAACAAACGCTGGGTGGTGGTGCGGCCGACAGGCGCATCGGAAACAGGATTGTTGCTGGCTGAGGCCAAGAATGATGCTGAGCGGGCGCATATTGGTTATCAGACCGGTGGGCGAGTTTTTTTGTTTTTGGAAACAAAGAGCTTTGCGCGGGACTACGAGCGCTACGTGGCCAATGGCGTTCAATTTAAGGAAGCGCCGCGCCATGAGAGTTATGGTTCAGTGGCGGTTTTTGAGGATGTGTGCGGCAACCTTTGGGATCTGATTGAACGTAAGGCCTGAGGGCCAATGGTTTAAGACCATCGTCGAGAATTGCGAATCACGTTCTAACGCTGTCTTTTTATTGATGTTGTTCATACAAAAGTGCGGTAAACTTCACACAGTCGCTGCAATAGCGCGTGATAAAGTCGCGTGTAAGCCATAGTTGCTTGACATCAGTGAGGCAGACATTAACTCATGGGTGTCGTGATTTGCGCGACCCTTTGGCATTCAGCACCGTTTCGCTGGACAGTTTTGCAAGGTTTATATGTGACCTTGAGATTGCTGCTTTGTGTGCCTTGGAATTTTGCAGGCGATGATGAACCAGCATTTCCCGGAATTACGAATTCCCGAAGACGATTTGCAAGCCATGGCGCGGCGCATTCACAGACATTGTATGGGTTTTCGTGGTGCAGATCTTAAGCGCAGTACCATCCAAATTTTGAACACAGTGCCCGCATTCTTGGTTCTGTGCGTTCTGATGGGGTTGTTGGCGACCAACTATTATTGGGCAAGTTTGCTGCTTGCATTTCCAGCCGCGGGTTTTTTGCTGCGGATATTCATCATTCAGCACGATTGCGGGCATGGATCGTTCATGCCCACGCGCCGTGGCAGTGATATCCTTGGCGCTTTGCTGAGTGTTTTTACGTTGACGCCCTATGACCATTGGAAGCGTAGCCATGCTGCACATCACGCTGCATCTGGCAATCTCGACAAGCGCGGCGTTGGTGACATTGAGACGTTAACTGTGGCCGAATATGATGCGCTGTCTCGGTTTGGACGTTTGAAATACCGGTTTTATCGCAACCTCATTGTGCAGCTTGTCATTGGTGCGCCGTTAAATTTCTTGATTTTACAACGCTGGCCATCGGCCTATGCGCTGCGCGATCGCGATGCTTGGTTTAGTGTTGCCTACCTCAATTTGGCGATTGTTGCTTTCTATGGTTCATTGATGTGGCTGTTCGGTCCAGCCTTGATCTTGAAAATATTCGTGCCAGTGGTCGTCATTGCGGCTTGGGTTGGTGGCTGGTTGTTTTATGTGCAGCATCAATTTGAAGACAGCGTGTGGGACAAGGCAGACTCGTGGGATTTCCACGTTGCCGCGTTAATGGGTTCATCGCACTACGTGTTGCCGAAGTTTCTACAATGGTTCACCGGAAATATTGGTCTGCATCACATTCATCATTTGTGCTCGGGCATTCCCAACTACCGTTTGGAAGAATGCTTGAATGCCAGCCTTGAGCTGCAACAAATCGGCGTCAAGCTGACGATTTGGGAGAGCTTGAAGAGTATTCCTTTGGTGCTGTGGCATGAAGGTGAGCGGCGGATGATCTCGTTTCGCGAGTACCGCGCACTGGCGCTCGTTAGGGCTTAAGAAGCCACGCATGTTCGGGTGCGTTGTGGAATTTCCACGTGCGTAACGGACCGGCCATCACATTGAGATAATAGAGATCATAACCGTGACAGGTCGCGCACGGATGATAGCCTTTGGGCACAAGCGTGACATCACCGTCTTCGAGCGCCATCGCGACATCGAGTTCGCGTAACCCGTTTTCATCTTTGTCGGTGTAAACCCGTTGGAAGGCAAAGCCTTGCGGTGGGTTGATGCGATGATAGTAAGTTTCTTCGAGGAACGATTCACGGGGCAGATTGTTCTGGTCGTGCTTGTGCGGTGGGTAGCTGGATGTATTGCCGCCCGGTGTAATCACCTCGACGACGAGCAGTGAATCAGCGGGCTCACTTTCGGGCAAAATGTTGGTTACGTAGCGAGTGTTGGATCCTTTGCCGCGAGTTTCTTGGCCCAAATCTTTAGGGTCAATGACGCCAACGGGGCGTGTGCCGCCAGTAGCTGGCGCTGCGCAGACGGCAAGTTCTAGTGCTGTCGTGGCTTTAACGCTCCAATCGGAATTGGCAGGAATGTAGACCGACCAAGGCTTGCCTTCAAATGGAGACATGCGCTCGCCCAGTTCGCCGAAGTGCGCGCCTGCTACGTCGACAATGCCTTTACCGGTGATGAATACGAGACAGACTTCGTTGCTACCGGTCGAGCCATTGGCGCCTTGGCCTTGGTCTAGTTTGTGTAAGTCAAATCCAACATAGGTCCAGCCAGCGCTTTCCGGTGTGACGTGGACGATGCGGCCGGTGCCAGATTTGGGGGTAATTTTAAGATTTGGCATCGGGGCCATTGTCCTTATTGTTGGACTTGTCGCCATGTCTGGCGTCATAGGTCCATATGAGTTCATAGGCGGCTAAGCCCAAAACGCCGGTTGATATGACGCCCCAAAATGGATCGCCGAAGGTCCATTCGACGACTGCCCATATTAAGCAGGTCGATACGACGACGTAGCGACGAATTGCAGGGCGAAAGAAGGGATGAGAAGCACCGATAATATCCATACAGGTAACTTACCCCTGCGCAGGCAATGACTGCAAGGCGTCTTCGTATTTCTTACGCGCTGCGTTGACAGTTGGGCGTTCGGATACTTCCGGCACGGCCACATTCCACCAAGCGCCACCTTCTTTGGTGGTGATCAAAGGATCGGTATCAATGACGAACACGCAAGTTTTGGTTTCGGATTTAGATTTTTCTAATGCAGTTTCTAGTTCAGCAACAGAGGACACTTTGACCGCGACTGCACCCATAGCTTCGGCATGGGCGCGGAAGTCGATGTTCGGCAATTCTTTGTGCCAGGTGTCTTTCAGCAGATTGTTAAAGTTGGCGCTGCCGGTGGCCATTTGCAAGCGATTGATGCAGCCATAGCCGCGGTTGTCGAGGACCACGATGTGGAGTTTCGTGCCGAGCATGATGGAGGACGCGATTTCGGAGTTCATCATCATGTAAGAACCGTCGCCGACCATCACGACGACATCTTCGCCAGGCTTGGCCATCTTCACGCCAATGCCGCCGGCGATTTCATAGCCCATGCAGGAAAAGCCATATTCCATGTGATAAGAGCCGGGGGTGCCTTGCTGCCAGACTTTGTGTAGTTCGCCGGGCAAACCGCCCGCTGCGCAAACCACGGTGGCGTTTGAACCAAAATGGCGTTGTACTGCGCCGACGACTTGTGCGTCAGATGGCAAGATCGCATTGGTCGGAGCCGTTTCGCGTGCGACGACGGCGTTCCACGCAGTCAACCCAGAGGCGGCTTTATCCTGCCAAGACTTTGGTGCGAGGTAAGATTTTGCCGCGTTTGAAAGTTCTCCAAGCCCAGCCAGAGCATCGCAGACCAAGGGCAAAGAGCGCCGTTTGTTGGCGTCGAAGACTTGAGTATTGAGGCCGATGATTGTCTTGTCGGCATTTTCAAACAGCGACCACGAACCGGTGGTGAAATCTTGCAAGCGTGTGCCGATTGCCAGAACGACATCAGCCTCGCGGGCGAGTTGATTTGCTGCGGATGTGCCGGTAACGCCGACGGCGCCCATGTGAAGTGGGTGATCGTGCGGCAGTGAGGATTTTCCGCCCTGTGTTTCGCAGACCGGAATGCCGTGCTTTTCAGCGAATTGTTGCAATGCTTCTGAGGCTTGCGAATAGAGTACGCCGCCGCCTGCGATGATGAGTGGCTTTTTGGCCTTTGAGAGAATGTCGGCTGCGCGTTCTAATTCGTCGAGCGATGGGCGGACGCGGCGCATCGACCAGACACGTTCGTTGAAGAAACTTTCCGGATAGCCGAAGGCTTCGGACTGTACGTCTTGGCAAAGACTGAGTGTAACGGGTCCGCATTCAGCGGGATCGAAGAACACTTGCATGGTGCGCTCAAGCGCGTGGATCAATTGTTCGGGCCGCGTGATGCGATCAAAAAAGCGCGAGACGGGGCGGAAGCAATCATTGGCGGATGCGGTGGCATCACCAAAATTTTCGATTTGCTGAAGTACGGGGTCGGGTGATCGATTGGCGAATACATCGCCGGGCAGCAAGAGCAATGGCACACGATTGACGTGGGCGACTGCGGCTGCTGTGACCATGTTTAATGCGCCGGGGCCAATGGAAGTGGTGGCGCACATGGCGCGGCGACGGAACATGGCTTTGCCGAAGGCTACGCCTGCGAGCGCCATCGACTGTTCATTTTGGCCGCGAAATGTCGGCAATTCTTCGCGCACTTGATACAAGGCTTCGCCGAGGCCAGCGACATTACCATGGCCGAAAATCCCCCAGACGCCTGCGAAATAGCGCACTTTCTTTCCGTCAACTTCGGTCATTTGATTGGCAAGAAAACGAACGAGCGCTTGTGCCATTGTTAGTCGGATGGTTTTCATAGTCGTTCCTTTGAGCGAAGCGCGAATTGACTGAAGGGTGTCAGGAGGTTTTCCGGACTTTTAGCCAAGCGGTTGTTAGTTTTTCAAATCGGTTTGCCATGTCGTCGATGGCCTCTTGATCCGTCATTTTGCCTGCAAACCATAGCTCTGCGGCGGCGCTGAAAATGGTGCGACCGATGGCAAAGCCTTTGACCACTTTAATATCGGCGACCGCTGCGAACGCGGTTTCGAGTTCGGCTTGTGGGGCTTCAAGACCGAGCA